>CALGBT010000958.1 GCA_937884235.1 uncultured Pseudomonadota bacterium | reverse complement strand
AGGCAGAAGTGAAGCCTGAGGCAGAAGTGAAGCCTGAGGCAGAAGTGAAGCCAGAGGCAGAAGTGAAGCCTGAGGCAGAAGTGAAGCCTGAGGCAGAAGTGAAGCCTGAGGCAGAAGTGAAGCCAGAAGCAGAAGTGAAGCCTGAAGCAGAAGTGAAGCCAGAAGCAGAAGTGAAGCCAGAGGCAGAGGAAAAGAAGTAGACTTGCTCAGCGCACCGGAACCTGCTGGACATCCGGGTGTCGCTATTGCTCGCTGCTCGTGGCGGGCGCCATGGTAACTTGGATTCAGTACGTGCCGCCGTCCCAAAGGTGGCCGTTGCAGAATGGGTATTGAGCCGCTTGAGCGGGGGGAAATGATGAAATACTTCGGAGTGTTACTGGCTATCGTCGCAGCACTGGGGCTCTTTGCCCCCGGGCTCGCACATGCTAAGGACAAGAAGAAGGGCATGACCGAGTTCAGTTTCGAGGAAGACGAGGTTACAGTCAGCTTTCTCAAGCCGGAGGTTGGCTTCGTTGGCCTGATTCAGCAAGAGAAGGCTGCCAGTTTGATCAAGATTCGAGATGACTTCGTTGATGAAATCGTCCGGTCCGCTGAGGATCTCTAACCGCAGGAATCGACCATGAGCCAAAGCAAGACAGAAATGACAATTGTCGTTCGTGCGGGTGGCGGCAAGGAGAAGACTTATTCCTTTGCCAAAAGCCGCATCCTGATCGGCCGCACAGTTTCCTGCGACATTCCTCTAGAAGAAGCCGCAGCCGGCAAGGAACACGCGCGCCTCGAGATCTCTGACCAGGGGGCCATCCGCCTCGTGGACCTCGGCACCAGCACCGGGACGCTGCTGAACGGTAATCGATTCGCCGATACCATTCTGGTCAGCAACGGGGACGAGCTTCGCATCGGCGACACCACCTTGCTCATCAGAGTCAAGAACCTCTCGGAGGGACTCACTGGCAGAGGGTCAGGTGCCTCTGAGTCACGCTGGAAAGCCTATGAAATGGCTCATCGGCCGGTGCTCAACATCGCTCAGTTATGGGGCGACGCCGTTATCGCGGTGCAGCGCTACGGCAAATCCTCCAAGCATATCCTCCATTCCGTGATCTTCGTTGCCATTATCCTCGCCGTCGAGGCCTGGTTCCTGACCAACTACTACGCCTCCCTAAAGGGCTTCTACCTCGCCGGGAAGCAAGCGGGCAAGGCCTTCGACTACGGTCCACACCTGACGAGCATCATCGTTTGCTTCGTACTGGCTGATATCATCATCGGCTTGATGGTACGCGACCTTTTCACCTGGCCACGTTACTTCCAGTTCAAGTCGGTACGCGTTGGCCAGTCCAGGAAGGCGGACTTCTTTGTTCCCCAGGAAATTATTGGAGAGAAGACCTATAACCTGATCGTTCAGTTCAAGGGCAAGCCCGCTCTCAACCTGCAGAACGATGCCGTCAAGGGCCGCATCCTGATTGATGGGCAAGTTCTCTCAGTGGAAGATCTAAAGAAGACCTCCTTTATTAAGGAGAAGTACTTCTTGCCCCTCAACTACAAGACTCGTGCACGTGTGGAGATTGGGCCGACGACTTTCATCCTTGGACTGGACCCGGCGCTGCGCGAGCCCAGAGGAGCCCTGCTCTCACGCATCAACGTGCCCGTCCTCGCCAGCTTTGGGCTGGCCTTCTTCCTCAACGCGCTGTTCCTCCTTGCGCTCATGGCCGCACCTCGAACTGAGCCGATAATCAGGGTATCCGGGAGCCAGTCACGGACTTTCAAGACTCTGATCAAGGCCGAGAAGCGCAAGAAGGACGAAGAGAAGAAGACCGACATTAAGAAGGAAGAGAAGAAGAAGGTCGTCGAAGAGAAGGTCAAGGAAGAGGAAGAAGTACTCAAGGACGAGCTCGAGAAGGCTCCTGTCCTTGAGGAGAAACTCGTCAAAGAAGAGCTCCGAGTTGTCAAGAAGACCATCGTCCTTGAGAAGAAGAAGTCGCTCGTCAGCGATCTCAAGACAGACAAGA
This sequence comes from uncultured Pseudomonadota bacterium, assembly GCA_937884235.1. Lineage (GTDB taxonomy): Bacteria > Myxococcota_A > UBA9042 > CAIXZC01 > CAIXZC01 > CALGBT01. Next base: position 4,412 of record CALGBT010000958.1, on the reverse strand, counting down.
AGCGCAAGCGTTTGTCCTCAAGCACCATGCCAGTATCCAAAGAGAAGGTGAAGTCATCTGGAGCGCTGGCGGCACTCAACGCGTCCGGCATGAAAGTGATGGGTTCGAACTTTGGGGCCGGCGATTTCAACGTCGACTCCTCCTTTGCACCCATTGGCGATCTTGCCATTGCTGGGCTCGGCGACAACGGTGGCATTGACCTCGGCGGTACCGCTGACTCAGATCCTTTTGATCTTTCCACGGTGGATGGGTCGGGGGCCCTCGGAGGTGACGGTGCAGGTCCCGGTGCGGGAGGCTTCTCCACCAGCGTTGGTGCGGATGGAAACGCACTCTCGGGCAGAGACCTGGTCTCGGGGAAGGAGTTTGAGGAGCTCTCCAAGAAGAGAATCTCCTCCTCGGTGAAGAACCCCAAGTTCAAAGACAAGAACGTGAAGATCACACCCTCCGCCAGCTTTGGCATGGAAGGCAGCGGCAAGCTTGACCGAGACGTAGTGAAGCAGTACATCCGAAAGCAGTTGGCCAAGATCCGTTGGTGCTATCAGAAGGCATTCCAGAAGAATCCCGAACTGGAAGGTAAGTTGACGGTGTCCTTCGTTATCTCACCAACCGGGTCAGTCATGTCGGCCAAGGTCATCACCTCGACACTCAACGACAAAGATCTTGAGGGATGCATCGCATCCAAGATCCTCACCTGGCGTTTCCCTGCTCCGAAGGGCGGCGGCGTGGTCAAGGTCAATTACCCCTTCGTGTTGCGTAAGCAGTAGTCTGGTTTCAAACCGAAGATCAGATTGGCAAGACGAAAATACCAGTAAAATGCAAGACGGCCAGGACAATGCCAGCTCCCAGCCCCAGGCCCAACACCGCAAAGACGAAGTACTTTCCCCAACCGCCGGTCTTCTCTTCCCTTACCTTGAAGGTGAACTGAGGAGAATTGGCTCCCTTTCCACCCTCCTGCTGCTCTTTTCCGTCGCTGCTGGCATCGTCCTTGGTTGCCTCTTCCTCATCCAGGTCTTTGAGCGGAGCAGGCGGGGGCAAATCGTCATCGTCTAGACGAGAGGAAAGGACGAAGGCGCGGATGGGGTCGCCGATCTCCTCGTATTCCCGCACGAATCGCGCGAAGTCGACCCAACGTTCGCCATCGGGCGAGACGTCCAGCTGCTTATAGGTGGAGAGCTTCTTCTTCCATCCCAGAAGTGCTTCGGGATCGGTGAACTTGAAGGTGAGACCGGACGGAGTCCTGAGTTGCCAATCAATAGAACCGCTCTTGGCTTCAGCTTCTCGCAGCTCCCTTACCAACATACCGTCAGATGGTTCCACCATGACGTCGATGCCGCGCTCCTGCAAGCGCAAGAGATCCTCAACGGGCGTCCGCTCATCAGCCTCATCCTCCTCGAAGCCGATGGGCCGCGCACCACTGAGAGCCTCGATAAAGCTCACCGGTATCTCAACTCTATCAGTACGCTCGTCCTCTTCGGTGATAGGCAGATCGTAGTCGTCATCTTGCACACTGGACCAGGGCACCTCAGCCACCGAATCTTCAGCGGGCGCACCGCCTTCTAGCTTGATGTGCGGCGCCGGATTCTCCGCCCCGCCCAGCGCACCAGCTGGGGCAGGTTGTACGTAGCCGCAGAAGGGGCAGACAATCTTCCCGCCATGCTCCTCGAGGTTGATTTCCCCGGCCGCGAATTCCTTCCAACAACTAATGCAGATGAACTGGTCGCTCATGGTCTGGCGGAGCCACTTCTCCCTAGTCTAGTACAGGCTACGACGTTAACACCGTGGCAGCCTTTTCGCAACCTTCAAATGAGCATCCTCACCGCATGGAGGGCCGTCCCCTTGTCGAAAGGCCATTGTGCCGAGGGCTCATAGCTACTAGTATGGGAGCAGTATGAATGGCCTCAATCGCAGAGCATTGGGAGGCAACTCTGGTGCAAGACGACACGATCAAGCAGGAATCACCGCACAATCCCGTCAAAGCAGACCGTCAGCTTTACCTCAATCTGCTCTATCCACCGTCGAAGAAGCCGGGCCGGCCACATCGCTTCATGCGAATCGGTTCCAGGCTCGATGTGGGCCGGGAGACCATGCGGGAGCCCTGCTTCCAGATACCCGTTGGCACAGTTTCCAGAACCCACTTCACCATTGAGTCAGATGATGTCGGGTGGGTACTTCATGACCGGAACAGCTCCAATGGGACACTCCTCAATGGGCAGTTGGTCAAGAAGGCCCGCGTCTTTGAACAAGATATCATTCGGGCCGGTGGTGCCATCTTCGTAGCCACTTCGTCGCCACCCCTTGATCTCGGTTGGCTGGAGAGCTTTGGCGTGATCGGCTGCAGCGGCCCCATGGGCAGAGTTGCTGAGACAGCCCGATCCGCCCTCAAAGACATGAGCAACGTGCTCATTCTGGGGGAAACCGGAACCGGCAAAGAGATCATCGCCTCAATGCTCCATCGAGCCGGCGGCAGAACCGGCAACTTCGTCCCGGTGAACTGCGGAGCAATTCCAGAGCAATTGCTCGAGAGCACTCTTTTCGGCTGCGTCAAGGGGGCCTTCACCGGAGCCGATGCCGATCGCCCGGGGTTGCTCCTTGAGGCTGAGGGTGGAACGCTCTTGCTCGACGAGATCGCTGAGTTGCCACAAACGCTCCAGGTCAAGCTCCTGCGCACTCTGGAAGAGCGAACCTACATGCCAGTTGGCTCAACTCGGGCACTTCCGTTTGACGTCAAGATTCTCGCTGCGACAAACCGGCTGGACTCTATCCAAGACCCAGCTTTGGGCTTCCGGCAGGACTTGCTGGCACGACTGGAAGATCTGGTAATCTACCTCCCGCCGTTGCGGCAACGCCGGGAGGATATCATCCTCCTGCTGCAATCTTGCCTCAAGGAGTTCAGTCCCGGCGTCATGTATGACCCGGGACTCATCGAGGCCCTGGTGCTGCACGACTGGCCACGCAATACTCGGCAACTTCTCAAGACCGTGAAGCAGGTCCTCAAGGCAGGCTCGCCACCTGAGAGCGTCACAGCCGAGACACTTTACCTGTACCTGGGCACGTGGCCAGGCGGCCACAAGTCGACAGAGAACGGGTCGGGGGCGACTACTCGTATCGGCATAACAAGTCCCCCGACGCAGATGCCTGAAGAGCCCAAGAGCCGCCGAGACGGTCCTCCCGACCAGCAGGAATTTGAAATGGTTCTGCAGGCTAACCACTACAACGTCTCAGCGATGGCCAGGCACTTCGCCTGCGATCGCCGCCAGATCTATCGCTGGCTGGAGCATTTCGGTATCGAACGTGAGTCATAGCGGGCGACATTCCAGCCGGTAGAGGCCAAGGAGCACCTCATCACCTTCGGGCACCTCAGCATACAATCCGACGTCAGGTCTGTTTGACACCAATTGCTCTTCCAGCGCCTCCTGCCGACAGTTGGGCAGTTTCTTCAAGGCTGTCCCGTTTCCGTAGTAGCCCAGCAGAAGATACGTCCCGGACTCTGTGGGAGACGCCACCGCGGCCTCTGCCACCGACATCCACCGGGCCGACTGTCGGAGCATCGCCAGGATGGCAAGGGGGGCCGCCTCCGGAGTATACTCCTGGTTGTCGCCCCCCGACGTCGGCAGCACGAGGAGACTGCCTGGAGACACCTGTGGCAACACCTCCACGAAGAAATCGTACTCAATCTGGAGGTTGGTTCGGTCCCAGACCAAACCCAACTGCGGCACGCTTGCCAGGAGGCATACCGCAGTCGCCAGGACTGGCCAGCGCCTCCCCCTCAATCTGCCAATCCCCAGGCCCAGGGAGAGAGCCAGCCAGGGCAACCAGACAACCGCATAGCGCGTAGCACCAAGGGCGAGATTCCCCTCACTCCCCTGGATACCCCAGACGATAACCAGCAGCAGCGACCACAGTAGCACTGCGCCACCCAGGGGCCGACTGCTCCGGAACAGCAGCAGCCAACATGCCGCGGCCAACCCACCCAGCATCAGCGCCGGTGAAAGGAGCAACGGAGAGCACAGGTCGGCCAGCAGAAGTTGCAGATTCGACAGCAGCAGGCCCCATGCCGCGGGAGGCCGCGGCAGGGATGCATAGAGTGCCCCCGCCCCTACGAAAAGCACCCCGATCCAGAGCGCCATCCCCCGCTGTATTATGGACCAGCCGCGCCACTGATTCCGGATGCCGCCGTCTGCAAGAAGAAGTAGGGCAAGCGCTGGCATACACAACATGACCCCTTCTGGACGCAGCACAAGAAGCAGGGGCACCAACACCAGCCCTGCACCCACCAGCATCCGCCGGGGGAGCTCTCCCCAACCCAACAGCAGATCGATGAAAATGATGCTCAGGGAAGCAAAGGGCAGGGTCTCTGATGCAGAGGCCCCGACTCGAACAAACGCCGGCTGGCTGGCCAGAATCATAGCCAC
>CALGBT010000957.1 GCA_937884235.1 uncultured Pseudomonadota bacterium | reverse complement strand
GGGCCGAGTCTATTTCAAGAAGCCTGGAAAGATGCGCTGGGACTACGAAGAGCCGGACAAGGTGTACTACATCAGCGACGGCAAAGTACTCTGGAATTACGTTCCCGAGAGCAAGCTCGCATACCGCCTCGACGTCAAGGACTCCGAACTCTTCTACGCACTCAAGTTCCTCTCCGGCGAAGGCAACCTGGCCAGGGATTTCAACGTCTCTGACGGTGGTACTGACGGTGCGCGCCGGGTCCTGGTCATCAAACCCAAAACCGCCGAACACAACTTCCAGCAACTCCGCTTTTTTGTTGCCGCTGAGGGTTCAACCATCGAGGAGACTGAGCTCACCGACCCGGCGGGTAATGTCAGCCGCCTGGTCTTCAAAGAAGTGAGCCACCAGGAGCTGCCCGAAAAAGGCTTCCAGTTCGAGCCCCCGGCAGATGTCCAGGTGGAAGACCTCTCGGCTCCCGCCGCCACCAAAGAATAGCCTCGGAGTCCCATGAAGACATTCTACTTCGTCTCCCTCGGTTGCCCCAAGAACCGCGTCGACACCGAAGTCGCCGTCGGCTCTCTCATGGCCGCCGGATATCAACCCGTGGACCAGCCGGACGATGCCGATATCATCGTCGTGAACACCTGCTCATTCGTCACTGCGGCGCGGTCCGAGTCAGTGGACACGCTCCTGGAAATGGCCGAGTTCAAGAAGGGTAGGGCGCAGCGGCTTGTGGCCATGGGATGCCTCGGACAGGAAGCCGCCGCCGAGTTGGCCGCCAGCATGCCCGAAATCGACCACGTACTCGGTACCGGCAATTTCGATCAACTCCCCAGCTTGCTCCAGGGGGGGGATGCCAGGCCAGTGGCCAGCGCCACCTTCCTCCCGGCCCATGCGGTGCCCAGGGTGCTCACCCAGAGTGCGGCCTTTGCTTATCTTAAGATTGGCGACGGTTGCTCCCGCACCTGCGCCTTCTGCACCATCCCCATGATCAAGGGACCCTTCGCATCCCGACCCATCCCCGCGCTCCTGGACGAAGCCACCGCGCTGGTGGAGCAGGGAGTCAAAGAACTGGTCCTGGTTGCTCAAGACCTCACTCAGTTTGGCAAGCCTGGTCGGCGGAACCTGATGCAACTCCTCGACGGTCTCGAAGCAGTTGACGGGCTGGAGTGGATCCGGCTTATGTACCTCTACCCCGAGGGCATCACCCGGCCGCTAATGGCCCGTCTGGCAACGGGAGGCAAGGTAGTTCCCTATCTCGACATGCCGGTCCAGCACATTTCTGATCGTGTCCTGCGGACCATGCGACGGGGTACTACAGCACGCAGCATCCGCAACATCATCGACGAAATCCGCACCATGGTACCCGACATTGCGCTACGCACCACGCTCATCGTTGGCCACCCCGGAGAGGATGATGCTGCCTTCGCCGAGCTCGTGCAATTCGTCCAGGATTCACGCTTCGACCACCTTGGCGTCTTCTCATACTCCCGGGAGGAAGGCACCGCCGCCGCGACATTGCCAGGGCAAGTGCCGGAAAGCATCGCCCAGGAAAGAGAAGCCACCCTCATGGAAATACAGCGCACCATCTCCGCGCAGAAGCTCGCAAACCTGGTGGGGCAACGCCTGAAGGTACTCGTGCAAGGGCCATCAGAGGACCACGACTGGGTCCTAGTGGGCCGCACTAGCCGCCAGGCTCCGGAAGTCGACGGCCTCGTCTACCTCGATGATTTCGACGGGGACGAAGGGCAGTTCATAGAGGTTGAGGTTCTCGACTCCACCGACTATGATTTGGTGGCCCGTCCACTGGAAGAAGGGGTTTCACTATGAGAATAGCCCGGCTCGTCACCCTCGCCATGACTCTTGCACTCCTCACCGCCTGCGGCCCGTCAACATCCAAATTGGTTCGCTTCGACGCCATCTACATGGATATGGACGGCCCGCTCCACGACCCCGATGCTCAGCCTCGGGAATCTTCTCTGGAAGCCATCAGGCAATTCCAGGCCTGCGGTGGCAAAGTTGGTCTTGCCACCGGCAGAACCTACGTCCAGGTCAAGGAACTCCTGCCCAAAATCGGTCCCGACCTCCCCGTGGTCCTCTATAACGGGGCCTTGACCGCAACCATCGACGGCACCGTCGTCTACGTCGAACACGTTCCCAAAGAGGCCGTCCATGCCGCGCTCCTGGCCGGAACCGAATCCCCGGCAGTGCGGGGCATCATCGTCCATGAAGAAGTGAAGACCTACATCGACCGCGAAGATGCCAAGCTCCGTGAACTTATCAGCCACGCATATATCTTTCCCGACGAAGTAATCACCAACATAGCCAATGAGTACAAAGGCCTGCCGGTGAAGATTCTCTACGTCACCCACAACGGCAAGACCGACGAAGCGGCCCTCGCCATCTCCAAGGCCGTCGGCGACCGGGCCCGGGCCATCATCACGAGCCCCTTCACAGTGGAAGTAGTTGCCACCGGTGTTCACAAAGCCGCAGCCATTCGCCGCGTCCTGGAAAAACGGGAACTCGACCCCCGCAACGCCATCTACTTCGGCGATTCCGGCAACGACATCGAAATGCTCTCCACCCTCGGCCCCGGCTTCGCCATGGGCAACTGCCGCCCCTCAGCCTGCGATGCCGCCATGGCCCGCATCGATCCCAACAACACCGATGCCATCGCCGAAGTCATCAGAAAGGTAGTCCTGCGACCAGCCTGCCTGGAAATCCAGTAACGCCGGTGCCTTGGCCGGTGCCTTGGCCGTTGCCGTTACAGCATTCCGCTAACAAACACCATGTCAGCCGTGTTCATAGGAAACAACAGAGGCCCACGGCCCCAGCTCCCTTGCGGTCGCTGCTTGTAACAACGGCAACAGCAACAACTACTTCCCGAACTCCACGTACATGTGGGCGTTGCAGAGGATGCCCTTCTGGAAGTTGTCCAGGGACATCTTCTCGTTGGGGGAGTGGATGT
>CALGBT010000956.1 GCA_937884235.1 uncultured Pseudomonadota bacterium | reverse complement strand
GCGCCCCGAGGAGTTCGACCGCTCCCGAACGGTGCAAGTGGCGCAGGAGATCGGCACCATCAACCGGTTGCTAAAGGCGGCCGACCGAAATTTCGTGCTCATCGGGCAGGGTCGGTGGGGATCGGCGGACAAATGGCTCGGTATCCCAGTGGGTTGGTCCCAGATATCCAATGCCCGCTGCATCGTTGAAACTGACATGCAGGACATTCGGGTGGAGCCTTCTCAGGGCACGCACTTCTTCCAGAACATCACTTCCCTCGGTATTGGTTATCTCACTGTCAACTTCGGTGAAGGGGGCGGAATCCTTGACTATGACTGGCTTGATGCGCAGCCAGCCGCCAATGAAACCAGGCATGTTCGGCATGTGCATTTCAAGAAACCGCTGGAGATTGTCCTGGATGGACGCAAGGGAGTGGGCGTGGTGATGAAGGTCGGGCGCAGCGTCATGCGAAAGGAAGGGGCTCTGCCGGGCGCGGGTGAAGGCGAAAAGCTTTCCAAAGGATAATAATATTAAAGCATAAAAGACCGCTGGTTTTTGGTTGCAAATCCCCTGCCGTTTCGTATTATCCCGGCTGAGCGCGCAGATTCGTGTTCGTTAGATTCTAACGATTTCAGGAGGTTGCACAATGTCCGGTACCGTCAAGAGCTTCATGGAGAAAGTCATTGCTCGTGATCCTGGCCAGAAGGAATTCCATCAGGCCGTGGAAGAGGTGGTTGAGTCGTTGATGCCGTTTCTGGAAAAACATCCCCACTACATGAAGGCAAAGATCCTGGAGCGTATGGTGGAACCGGAGCGGGTCCTGATGTTCCGTGTTCCGTGGACCGATGACAATGGTAATGTTCAGGTCAACCGCGGCTTTCGCATCGAGATGAACAGCGCCATCGGCCCCTACAAGGGCGGCCTTAGATTCCACCCGTCGGTGAATCTGGGCATCCTTAAGTTCCTGGCCTTTGAGCAGACTTTCAAGAACTCCCTGACCACGCTCCCGATGGGTGGTGCCAAGGGTGGTTCGGACTTTGACCCCAAGGGCAAGTCCGACGAAGAGGTAATGCGCTTCTGCCAGTCGTTCATGATGGAACTTGCGCGTCACATTGGCCCCAACACTGATGTCCCTGCAGGAGACATCGGCGTCGGCGGTCGGGAAATCGGTTACCTGTTCGGCATGTATAAGAGGCTTCGCAACGAGTTCACCGGAGTGCTCACCGGCAAAGGCCGGACCTGGGGCGGCAGCCTCATCCGCCCTGAGGCAACTGGGTATGGTTCGGTCTACTTCGCATCTGAGATGCTTTCCACTCGTGACGACAACCTGGCGGGCAAAGTGGCGCTGGTTTCGGGTTCCGGGAATGTGGCCCAGTACACCATCGAGAAGCTTCTCGATCTTGGTGCCAAGCCAGTGACTTGCTCCGACTCTGCGGGCTACATTTACGACGAAGCGGGCTTTGACCGTGAGAAGTTGGCCTACTTGATGGAACTGAAGAATGTCCGTCGTGGCCGGGTCAAGGAATATGCCGACAAGTATCCCGGAGCAGTCTACACCCCGGTGAATCCTGCCCTTGACCACAATCCGCTGTGGAACCACAAGGCCGACTGCGCCTTCCCGAGTGCCACGCAGAACGAGGTCAATGGTATCGATGCTCAGAACCTCATCAAGAATGGCGTCGGTCTCGTGTCGGAAGGGGCCAACATGCCCTCCACCCCCGAGGCCATCAACGTCTATCTGGAAGCCAAGATCCTGTACGGCCCGGGCAAGGCAGCCAATGCCGGCGGTGTCTCCGTTTCCGGCCTGGAAATGAGCCAGAACTCCCTGCGTTACTCCTGGTCCCGTGAAGAAGTGGACGACAAGCTCGGCCGCATCATGAAGGACATCCACACCCAGTGCGTTCGTTACGGCAAGCAAGGCGATTACGTCAACTACGTCAACGGTGCCAACATCGCCGGTTTCGTGAAGGTTGCCGATGCCATGATGGACCAGGGTATCGTGTAATAGACACTGCGCTGTAGCTGCTTCCTACCCATCCTCGCCATGCTCGCGCAGGCCTTCCGCCCCGTTACGTTGCCGAAGCCGGAAGCCCTTTTTCCAACCCGGCTCGGGTGGTGCGAAAGGCAAAGACGGCTTCGGGCTTCGGGCCGGGGCAAAGTAACGCGGCAACGGCTGGGTGGTGCGATGCGACTCGGCACATCTGGCACCGAGAGGTCCTGCGCCTCCTTCGACAAGGCACTGCGCACCACCGGACCGATACGGACAAGGCGGTGGCGTGGAGGAAGCGGGCGTACCGGCTGCTCAAGGCGGTGCCCAAAGGCCGGGTTGGAAATGCGCCGTTGAGGGAGTTGTTGGAGGATGTGCGGGGGGGCAAGGTGGCGACGATCCGTGCTTGATGCGTTGTCGACAATAGTGCAACACTGTACTTCAGAGGAAGAGTTGGGAAAGGGAGGGTAAATGAGACCGCGTGTCGGTGAAACCATCCGTATTTTGATCGCCGCAACATTCGTCTGTGGGGGGTTTGCCGGGGAGGCTGGAGCGGACCCTTGCTTTGACACGGTCGAGGGGCTTGGGGTCTGGTTTGTCGGGTACTACCAGGCCCCTGAACCAGAGAAACTGGTTTGCTCCCTTGAGTATGTTGCGGAGTCGGGCGAGACGGACATCGAGAAGCGGGTATGGTCGACGATGAGTTTCTACGCCGCTGCGCTGGAACAAAGTGAATCGATTCGCACTGCGTTTATGGAGGAGATTTCTCTGGCCGGGTCTTCCAAGGCCCGCGCTCTGGCCGCCGTTGCGTTCTTCCTCATGAATCCCGCCGTCGGCAAACCACTATTGGCACGGGCCGCCAAAGAGTGGGCGGGCTCATGGGAAGCCGGAATTGCCGTGGTGCTGGCGGAGTCGATACCTGAGAAGATTCTGACCAGGCGTATTGATAGCGCAACTGATGTGTTGCAGGCTGCAGATGCTCTGGACAGTTGTTGGATGGCCTTCCTGGCCAGCGGCGACCCGGCACAAGTCAGGCCGGTAGTGGACGCGGCGCAGTGGGCCTTGCTGGAGAAGAGCCCGCTGCAGGTTGTGGGCAGGACGGCGGTTTGGTCCCTAGCCAGCCATGCCAGAACACATCCCCGCATCAGACTCTATCTCGCTTCCTGTCTGGCTGATGCCGACCGTCCCACCAGCACGATACTCTCCAGGATTCTGGCCGACATGCCTGGAAGCGGTGCCGTACGCGCGGTCCAGAGCAAGCCGGATTGGAAGGAATCGGGCCGTGGGCTGAGGGCGGCAATTGTGGTCACCGACAAGCCGGACGAGTTCTTCCAGACCTTCCAGAAGAGCGGGACCAGGATCCCGCTGGGCTCCTGTGTTACCGCGCGCAAGGGATTGCCGGTTGTCACCGCAGTGGTGATTTCGCACTGCAGCGTTGACCATGCGGGACACTGCAACCTTGAGGCCGACTTCTCATTCAAGAATCCTGTGGGTGAGGACTATGCCGAGAGCGGAACGGTAGACCTCTGGGTGGACCGGGCGGCACCGCCCCAAAGTGGTCTGGTCCTGGGTACCGGATACATGGGCATCGTATTCGAACCGCACGATCCACCCGGGCCTTATCAGGTCAGTGTTCTTGTCAGAGACCGAGTCACCGGAGAGGCGCTGGAACTCTCCCACACGCTGAAACTTGGGGAGTAGTCGTGTCAGGGACAGGCATCACCAAGTGGGATATTGAGGACTCCGTTGTAGTGGCGGCCCCTTGGCACCCGGCTGTTCTTCTCGAATGTCCGGTCTGGCTGGGCTCCCCATACGCCTCTCCAGCACCCTGGCCATGAGTTTGCAGTATGTAGTTGCCCCTCGCACGGTCCCCGCCCCGCCTTCGCAATTGAGGACCCGCAACCACTGACGCGAACTCGGCTCATGTCCTGGGTGTTGAACGAAGCAGAAAGAACGCATATGCTGCACTTTGGGAACTTAGAGGCATCCATGGCGTGTTTCTGGAAATACTATTCACAACGGCTCTCGACACTCTTCATTGTTCTGCTATGTGCTGCCTGCTCCAATTCTTCGGCTAGTGGTGATAGTGATACGACTGATGCGGGTTTACAAGCATCTGATGCTGTCCACGAAGCGTACGAAGTTCGTTGCCCTCCAGGAGCGGTTGTTCGTGAAGGCCAGTGCGTATCCCCAGATTGCGTCCCGAACTGTCTGGGCCGAACTTGTGGCGGAGATGGCTGTGGTGGGGTGTGTGGGGAATGTAGTGAGCCGGAAGTCTGCACTATGGACGGCACTTGCATCTGCGTTCCCGCCTGCGCAAATGTAGCGTGTGGTGAAGACGGCTGTGGTGGCCAGTGCGGGAAGTGTCCAGAGGCTTTCGTGTGCGGCAAGGGGGAGTGCATGCCTTTGCCCTGTGTGCCGAATTGCGAGGGCAGAGAGTGCGGTTCCGACGGCTGTGGCGAAACCTGTGGGCCGTGTGATGCGCAGGCAATCTGTTCTTCAGCCGGACTCTGTATCTGTTTCCCCGATTGCGATGGCAAGGCGTGTGGCGAAGATGGCTGTGATGGAGTGTGCGGCTCCTGTCCGTCGGGCTATCAATGCGTCGAGGACAGTTGCGTTGCTGATGATTGCGAGCCGGAATGTGGTGCGAAACTGTGTGGGGGGAACGGGTGCGGGGGGGAGTGTGGGCAGTGTTCGGAGCATGAAGTGTGCACCTCGGATGGGGAGTGTGTATGCATTCCGGATTGCGGGGCCAAGGAGTGCGGCGCCGATGGCTGTGGTGCTGATTGCGGGTCGTGTCCGGCGGGATTTCAATGTCAGGGCCACGAATGCCTGCCAGGAGCCTGTGAGCCGGAATGCCAGGGCAAGGCCTGCGGCACCGATGGCTGTGGTGGCAATTGTGGCACATGCCCGAGCCTGCACGTGTGTGCGGCGGAAGGCATTTGCATATGTATCCCCTCCTGCGGCGGCATAGAGTGCGGTGATGATGGTTGCGGGACTACCTGCGGCCTGTGCCCGTCCGGCTACTACTGTGAGAACACCCTGTGCCTAGCAGACCCTTGTGAGCCCAATTGCAACGGGAAAGAATGCGGGTCAGACGGCTGTGGCGCCGACTGCGGAGTGTGCTCCGGTCAAGGGCTCTGCACCTCGCAAGGACAGTGCGCTTGCATCCCCAATTGCGCGGTGGGGAACGATTGTGGCGGTGACGGCTGCGGTGGATCCTGCGGGGATTGTGAAGAGGGCTTTCACTGCGATGACCAAGGATGCGTTGCTGACCCCTGCCAGCCAGTCTGCGGCGATCAGGAGTGTGGCGATGATGGCTGCGGTGGCCTCTGCGGTCAGTGCGGGCCGAACAGCATATGCACCAGTGAGGGGGTGTGTGTCTGTCTGCCAGCGTGTGGGGGAATGCAGTGTGGTCCGGATGGTTGTTCGGGCTTTTGCGGGGATTGTCCCGGCGGGTTCTTTTGCGCAAACAGTATCTGCGAGCCCGAGCCATGCTTGCCCGACTGCAGCGGCAAGGACTGCGGCTGGGACGGCTGTGGCGACAGTTGTGGCATTTGCGCTGGGCAGAGTTTGTGCACATCGGAGGGCGAATGCGTTTGCTTTCCCCAATGCCAGGGCAAGCAGTGTGGGGACGATGGATGTGGTGGAAACTGCAGCGAGTGCCCAGCAGGGTTTGTTTGTGTTGATGCTGCGTGCTTTCCCGAACCTTGCGTAGAGAATTGTGTGGACAAGGCGTGTGGCCCGAATGGATGTGGCGGCACATGTGGCCAGTGCTCCGACGATGACGTCTGCATTGTCGGTGGAAAGTGTGTCTGCATCCCCGCGTGTGGCGGCAAGCAGTGCGGACCCGATGGCTGTGGTTCTACTTGCGGGGAATGCCCGGATGGGTTCAATTGCGTGGCGGACGGCTGCGTGCCGGACCCCTGCGAGTCAGCATGTGGAGCGAAAGTATGCGGTAGCGATGGCTGCGGTGGTTCTTGTGGCGAATGCGACGTACAGGCATTGTGTACCGATGCAGGCCAGTGCGTCTGCATTCCCAATTGCCAGACGAAGCAGTGTGGTCTCGATGGCTGTGGCTCCAGTTGCGGACAGTGTCCAGCGGGCCACGAGTGCTCCGGTGAGGGTAGCTGCCTCTGCATCCCGAACTGCCAGGGCAAGGAATGCGGCGACAACGGCTGTGGTGGCCAGTGCGGGGAGTGTCCTGACCAGGGCTACTGCTCTGGCGGGCTCTGCTACGATTGCTCCGAGGAGGGCATGTGCCGCGCGGTTTCCTGTCCCGACGACGACAACCCGTGCACACAGGAGATGGTAGCTGCGGACGGCGAGTGCTATCCCGTGCCCAACTATGAGTGCACGGAGGCTCTGAGCGACCTGCAGCGTCTCTATCGCGGTGCCCAGTCCTACTACGGGACGTGGTTCTATGATGAAGGCAAGTGGAAGCCGCAACCTCTGCAACTGGGAACCCACGCACCCCTTGTTGCAGGGCTGACTCCTGAGGAGGGGACCTGTTGCTGGTCGCTGGGTGGACCTGACCTGAACAAAGACGATTTCTGTGACAATGCCGAAGGGGTGGGCCTGGATTTTTATGGGTGGAACTGGCGATTCATCGACTTCCGCCCGATTGAGCCGCATCGGTTTGTTTACTCCTTCTCGGAAACCGGCGATGGTTCACCGAAGCAAACCCTTTTTGAGGCCAGGGTCATCGCTGACCTCGATTGCGACGGCAAGAGTGGCACGTTCGTAGTGAAGGGCCAGTTCGGCAAAGACTTAGTCGCGGGATACGAGGCCGCCACCTGGCCCTGGAAGTACCAGTCTAATTTGGGCTTGCCGAAGAATGTGCAGTATTTCAGTGAGGACGGTGAGCAGAGCTTCGCCATTTCGTCGACCTGGCCCGTCGGCAGCCCCACGTTGAAGCAGCTTTCACAGGCATACGCTATTCTCACCCAGGACTCTTATCTCGGGAGGTTCAAGGAGGCTCTTGGCAATATGTTGCGGATTGATGTTGGTGCCAAAGTCTATTACAACTCTCCTAAGGCCATGTCAGGTGCGCCAACATGCCAGATTGAGGCGGAAGACCAGCCGCTCCTGGATACCTGGGGCACACACCTCCCCACCTACTATCCGTTGATGCAGAGCCTTACGCCCGTAGATGGTCCTTGTTGTCCCGGTTCGGGATATGACGACGATGGAGATGGGCTGTGTGATCCTGATGCGAATATCTGGATGGACCCTTCGTGGGTCGCACTGCAGTTCAGCATCTACGGCCCACACGAATTCGTGTACAACTTCAAGGAATTGAAGGATGATGGGGGCCCCAGTGGGTACAAAGTTCAGGCTTACAGGAGCGTTGGATGCGCTGGCTATACTGAAGCCTTGAACATGCTAGGTGAACTTGAATCGCAGGGAGCGTGTGAGGTCGTGCGTAATCCTGTATTCGAATACTCGCCATATCAATCGGGATTGGGCAAACGCTCGGTTGGTATTCGCATTGACCCCGGTGACTCATGGTACATGTCCCTCATCGATGTACTTGGGGCAGAAGGCTATCCGGTTGCTCCACAACCTTATGAGGCTAATCATCTGGAGGCTTTCTACTATCTTAGCGATATGCAGGATGCCATTTCCAGCTATTGGGAGTCGAACTGCGATTTGCCCGCCCTGCCGGACAAGACGCCGAACGCTTGGGACTGTTGCGCGGCCAGTGTCGATGCGGATGAGGATGGGTATTGTGATGCAAACCCCGATGCATGGAGCCACGAATTCTGGACCGGCATCGGGTTTCAAATAGGAAAGAAGCATCGATATCGCTTCGAATTCGAGAGCAATGAAATGAACCCCAATCACACGCTGCTTACCATCAAAGCCCACGGCAATGGACCGAAGTGCGGTGGTGGGGACGGCCTATCGTTTCATTTGTATGGCGTGGCTTCCAGTATAGCGGGTCAATGTACGGTCGCTTGGTTCAAAGGATACAATCCGGGAATCTGGTACAAATAGATTGTTCCTCTCCATATTTCGGACCGTAAGCCACGCGAAGGAAGCGCAGCGACGGGTGACGGGGCGTTCAGTGAGATGGCGTTTGACGTGGTGTTGGCAATCGGAATGGGATCAATTAATCCGGCCCTGAAGGACCGGGCTGGGTTGGGTGTGAGTGGGGGCGGGCTACTCCGCATCCTCACCCAGGAAATTGTGGTAGCACTTTGAGGTGTAGCCTTCCTTGATGGTGATCTTGCATTCGGCCCAGATTTCGGTGCCGGCGTGATGGAGGCGGATGATGTGGTCACCCACCGGGAGGGTCTTCTTGAGGGGCGGCGGTACCTGTCCCCAGGACTCCTTTTCAGGGCCATAGTAGACCTCAGCGTAGGGCTTGGCCGAGATCTTCACGGTGCCAAAAGAAGGGCGTTCAACCTGGACCATTGTGTTGCTGTTGCGGGGGCGCAACGTGACCACTTGCTTGACCTTCTCTTCGTTGATGAGGACCTTCCTGGTCTCGGGACGGTAGTCGGCACGGTGTATGTACAGTTCCACGGTTTCGTTGCGGCCGACTTCCTGAACGTAGTATCCCTCTGTGCCGGAGCGGGTGAGCTCTTTGCCGTTGACCTCGACAATACTGGCTGTTGGTGCCGCCCAGATCTCGAGGTGACACTGGCTGCGAAGTACATACGTCCTTGCCAGGCCGCGCAAGGGCAGGAAGCGGT
>CALGBT010000955.1 GCA_937884235.1 uncultured Pseudomonadota bacterium | reverse complement strand
CGCTCTCCGTGCTCTTTGTGGGCGTCGATGCTCTTCCGGAGATCCAGCAGGAACGGGGCACGCTGTTCGGGGACCGGGTCTTGCGGTTGGTTGCCGAGGCGATGCGCGGCAGTTGCCGCAACTATGACATTCTGGCTCGCTACGCCGAGGATTCCTTTGCGGTGATCGCACCTTCAACCGACCGCTCTGGCAACGAAATACTGGCCAGCCGGATTAATGAACGAACCGGCAGCGCCCTTCTCGAGGGGAACAGTGCAACTCCCACCGTGAGCGTTGGCGGTGCCAGCTTCCCGGTGGATGCCGACTCTCCTGACACGCTCCTCGAAGAAGCTGAGTCGGCCCTGCGCAACGCGCGGCGAGCCGGCCCAGGCACAGTTTACATCGCCTGAGCTCTACCCTGGAATCAGCAAACCCATCGTAGCAAGACCTGCATCAGCACATTGGACAGTGCATGAGCCACGACGGCACCGGCAATGGAGCCCGTACGATCCCGCAACCACCCGAAGAGCAGCGAGGGGAAGAAGACGGCAAGCCGATCGCCGCTGGGAATGGCCACCAGATGGGAGAGGGCAAAGATAACCGACGTCAGGATAACCGCGGGGCCCAGATCACCGCCCCACAATCGCCAGCGCTGCGGCAACAGCTGCTGCAAACGCGTCTGCAGGTAGCCCCGGAAGAGGATCTCCTCGGGAAGAGCAATGAGAATGAACTGAACAAAGACGAGCAGCAGCAGCCAGGTATATCCCCGCACCGCTTCGTAGGGCAGCGGCGCGGTCCGGCGCAGTGGGAGCATGATCTGCGTCACCGAGTCTGCAGTAATCGTGATGGTGGCTGGTCCCGGGGGGGGCACCACGTGGACCCAACTTCCGGGCTGAAGCTGCGCCCGGTGGCCAGATTGCACCCCGTCAACGGCAGCTGCCCCGTCAACGGCATTTAGAGTCCCCGATGAGCGCTGGATCCGGGCATCCGGGGACCAGCTTACCGCTCCGGGCAGATCGCCACCATTGGTAACAAGCAGCCCCTCCCCACGAACTTCAGCATACAATCCCGGTTGTTCCCCCATCTCGCCCCCTTGCCGGAGCTCCTCAGGCCAGTCGGCCAGACGGACCATTTCCACGCAAGGACGACGATCATGCAGCAAGGCGTGATAGCTGAAGAAGCCACCAGCAAAGAGGGGGAAGACAATGGCCAGGATCAGGACCACGCTGATCCAGCTGCGACGCCCCGGCCAGGCCACCGCGATGGAATCCAGTCCCTGCCCGCGCCGCCACACCACAAAGGCCGGGAGATAGATAAACGCAGCGGCAACAAATGCCGCGGCATACTCTGAGAAAGCCGGCCAGAGAAGGGGTAGATATGAGAACAGACCAAGGGCCAGAAACGTACCGGCGACAACACCGGCAACTTCACCGAAAACGGCTGTATTCTCGAACCGTTTTCTCACCCGATGCGTATCCAAGGAATCCATTGACGCGTGGCCCGAATCATGGTAACTACTACTACCACATGTCGGGCGCGTGGTCCATCGCTTTATTCCGGGAGGTCGGACATGGAGAGACGAACACAACACAGGTCGATTCGCTGCTGGGCGAGAGCCCTCGTTTTTGCAACCGCTCTAACGATGGTCGCGCCATTGGCACTAGGGCAACCTGCATCAGCGGGAAAGCCAAAGGTCTACGTATTCCCCTTCATCAAAGGGGCAGGCGTATCTGATGTCGTCTTCAACAAGGCTGAGCAGTACTTCATGACCTTGTTCAAGATGAGCACCAAGTTTGAGCTACTCACAGACGAGGAGGTCAAAGACTCGGAGGCAGACAAGCAGAAGATGGTGAAGCGCGCAGCCACTCAGGTCTCTGCTCCCTGGCTCGAAGAGGCTGACAATCACCTTTGGCAAGGCAAAGACCTGCTCGTCAAGAAGGATTATCAGAAGGCCATCCGGCTGCTCAACAAAGGCAAACAGCTCTACGAAGAGCACTACCTTGAACTGCGGGACTACGACAAGCTGGTGGACGTCAACCTCCAGTTGGCCATCGCATTTTTTCAGGCCGGCTTCAAGGACAACGGTGAGGAACTCCTCAAAGACGTATTGGTCTGGCGCCCGACTCTGGTGGTTGACCGCAAGAAGTACCCCAAGGAGTTCGTTGACTCGCTCGAGAGTTTGAAGACATTACTTGAGGGGCGCAAGGGCGGCATGGTGCGCGTCGAAGCCACGCCCTCTGACGGCGCCAAAGTGTACGTTGATGGCCTCCTCAAAGGTACCCTCAGCGCAAGCGTGTCTGGCATCGACGTTGACGGATTATTCCGGGGTAAACACTACGTCCAGGTGATCAAGGATGGCTATGAGATCTGGGCCCAGAAGGTGGGGGTACCCCAGCCCGGCCGAACCAAGAAGGTTTCCGCTACTCTCACCGAAACCAAGGTCGAAATGGTCGCCGAGGGCGGTGAATGGGAGGGCCTGGGGTTCAAGGTCTATGAATTCGCCAGTACTGGCGAATACGGCATGAAATTCTCCAAGCAGGCCAAGATATTTGCCGACCGCGTCCAGGTTCCCTACCTGCTCTTCGGCTTTGTCTCCGCAGAGGCCCGCGGCACCAAGCTGACCCTCTTCCTCTTCAAGGCGGAGTGGAGCGGCCTGGCTGAAGTGGAGCCTGTCGGCTTCGACGAAAACCTTACAAACCTCCAGGTTAACCTCCTCTTCCTGGAAGCCAACCTGGCCTCGGCACTGACCAGATTCCCCAAGAATAAGGTGGTACGAGGCACCCCTGAAGTCTACGCCCGCTCCCAGGAATTGGCAGCCAAGATGGCACAGCCGGAGCCCGTCAAACCCGTGGAGCCAGTCAAGCCAGTAGAGCCCGTGGTGGTGGCGGTGGTAGAGCCGGTCAAGCCGGTTGAACCAGTGGTCAAAGTTGAGCCCGTTCGCCCTGTCGAGCCGGTGCGGGTAACGCCAACGGTCACAACCGAAGACCCCTATCTCCCCTCACGCACCGAACCGACCAATCAGGTCGTGGACGAGGACCTCGGTGAACTGTCCTCAATCTTCGCCGATAGCGGCGATAACAACGAAGGCCCCATCCTGGGCCCAGGCATTCCGACTGATCCTGACCGTGACTGGGGCAACAAGAAGGGCGGGAACGACGACGCCATCACCAAAAAATGGTGGTTCTGGACCGGTATCGCTGCCGGTGCTGGACTCCTGGGCGGCGGCGGCTACCTGCTCTACGAAGGACTGAACGGGTCGGGAGGCGGAGGTGGCTACTCGGCCACTTTCCAGTGGGGCCTTCAGTAAGAACGGCAGAATCAACATGAGTTAGAGGTCGATAGCAATGAAGATTCGGTCCACGAGAAACGTGGTAGCAGCTACCGTTGCCGGCATGATGGTCGCAGCCGTCGGGCTTGGCTATTTCCCCGGCTGCGGAGACGCTTCCAGTGAGAAAGGGGCAGTCATCAGCATCTGCGGGGTCCCGGCAACGCCGGAATACGAAGACCTCGATCCCTTCAAGAGTTGCTCCTTCATGAAGCTCTGCTACAAGAAGAAAGGGGAAACCAAGTTGCGGGGTTGTCAGCTGGTGGAATTCCTCGATGCTTCGGGTTTTGTGGACGCCCTGCCCTTCGATGAGGACATCTCCCTGGTTGCCGAGTGTTACGACAGCGATCCGCTATCCCCAACTCCGGAACCCAACAATCTCAAAGCCAAGGGCCAGACCGTACCCTTCAGGCATCGTCAGGGTGACAACCTGGACCTCTATAACATTTTCCTCATGCTCCCCAGCTCCTTTGGCCCGACCATGGCCTTCGGAGATGGTGCCCTCGCCTGTGCCGGCAGTGAAACGTCCCCCTACTCAACACGCTGGGGGGCCACAGCAACAGAGCTTTACGACAGCACGGTGCTCATCGCCGGCGGTGTCGATGGACATGATTCGCAGTGCGGCGACTGGAGCGACCCAACCTGTGTCGAGAAGGCCCACAGCACGGCAACCATCTACGACCCGCGCAATGGCACGTTCAATCTGGTCGGGACCGAAGCGGGGGCCCTCATGACTCAGAAGCGGGCCTTCGCCGCGGCAATCAGGCTCCCCTCGGAACAGGTGGTCATCTTTGGCGGCGTCAACGCCACCGGCGACCCCACCAACTCCGTGGACGTCTACGATCCCGTTGGGCGCAACTTCGAAGCAGGCATGCCCATGTTGGACACCCGGTCCCGCTTCACTGCGACCCTGATCTCTTCGTCCGAAGCCGGCTACGTTCTCCTTATCGGTGGCTACGGAACCGGAGAGGCAACCTGGGAAGTCTGGACCCCCACGGTGGGAACCATCGCCAGCGGCCAACTGGCTGAGTCGCGCTGGAACCACACCTCTACCCTGATCACGTCCAAGGAAGACCCTGCGGTGAAACGCGACATGGTCGTCATCGCCGGCGGCGAAGGTGGCGGAGAACCGGGCGCTTCCACCGTCCGAGATACCCTGGAGATCTTCGACATCGATGCCAACAAGCTCGATCCGCTGCCCATCGCCCTCTGCTCTAACACCCCGGGCAACGGAACCAAGAAGACAATGCATGCCGCCGCCTTTGTTCCCAAACGACACTTCCTCTACATCGCCGGCGGGTTCAAGGATACCAAGCATGCTGAGCCGGTACAGGACATCTGTGTCTGGCACTCTTCTCAGGAGAAGTGGTCTGGGGAAGCCGGCACTTTCAGGTTGCGAACCGGCCGTGGCGCCCTTACTGCAACCGCACTTCCAGGCAACGTCGTCCTCTTCGCCGGCGGCCTCATCAAGGATGAGGGGGTCCTTTCTGAAGCGGAAACCGTCGAGATCGTCTTCGAGTATGTCAAACAGGACACGGGCGAAACCGTGGTCGATATCGGCCCTGGTGACGGCTTTCAGATTGCCATGCTCTATCCTCGATGGGACCACAATGCCATCGCCACTGCTGATGGCAAAGTGCTCTTCTACGGTGGCATAACCGGGACTCCAGCCTCCTTCTCCGTGGTCGAGAAGACAGAACTGTTCAACCCGCAGTAGAGGGCGCGGTGACCGGCGTTCCTACCTTCGTGACCCAGCTCAGGCCCCACACTACGTTTGCTCTTCTCTGCTGCGTATTATCGCTGGCGTGTAGCCGGCCAAAACCCGCGCCACAGACCGAGACCGACCACACCGGTCAGGCCGAGACGGCGCTAACTGGTACCCCCGAAGGGCTTGCGACGGGGCCCGACGTTGCCCCTCTGGCGGGCGTTGACGCAGCCTCCCGCCAGCCAGACCTTCCGACCACGGAAGATGTCCCTCCCCCCCCACTTGACGCGCGTGAGAGGGAGACCGCGGCCACGCCGGACAATCCCCTGGATCTCCTCCCAACCTCCCACAACCCCCTCCCCGCGGGCCATGTTCTTGAGGCCCTATACCAATGCGTGGAGAGCAATCTGGCTCAGATTCCCGTGGCAACCTGGCAGCGCCGTATCCATGTGCAGTTGGCCGTAGCCATGGCGCGACGCGATCCTCCCCGAGGGCTGGCGGCCCTGACAAACGCTACTGCCTCCAAACCGCTTCCCGAAGAGTCAGCTGCCGTGGTGCTGGCCGTGGGCACACACGATTTGCGACGGGCGGTCACCATGGCCGCCGGTTTTTCCCCACCCCAGAACCGACGTCGCGCGCTGGAGGAGCTAGCTGGGGCGGCCGCGGTAGAAGAGGCTCGGTGGGCCGTTGTCATTTCAGACCTCATGCATCAGCGCATCCCGAGAGAGATCTTTCTGCTACACCTCATCGAGGGCCTATCGCAGTCTCACTCGGAGGACTCCACTCTTCTCGCAGAGCGCATCATTGAGCCTCTCCTCAACGACTGGGCGGTAGCACTGCTAGCCGCAGCAGAAGCCCCGCAGAAGCTGCAGGAAGCACTGGGCAAGATCGAGACTATCGAGAGCCCTGTGGTGCGAGATTGGGCCTTGCTCCGGCTGAGCCTAGGGTTGGCAGCCTCCGCACCAGAACAGGTGGACGAGTTGATTCCGCAGGTTCAGAGAAGCCTGGTGCGAGACGAGTTGATCTCTCATCTAGCCCTGGCAGTGATTGACAGCACTCCCGAGCGGGCACTCGCCATCGCACTGCGCATTGAAGACCCCGAGTTACGACGCCGCGGTCTCGATGCCGTGGCTCGGGCACTTCTGCCCCACAAACCGGCGCTGGCGCGCTTCATGTTTGAGAAGAAACGAGAGCCCCCGCTGGCACCGGCCATTTGGCTTCCCTGGCTGGAGTCAGCCTGCCGCACCTATCCGGAGGCGGCCCCCGCCATCCTCGACAAGACCCTCAGCGACCTCCCGCCGCACGATTCTCTTGCCGGCTTGCTGAACTGTTGTCCTGGAGCCCCCAAGGCAGTCCGCGCCGCGGCCTCCATCCGTGATATTCTGGACGATCGCCTCACCCGCTGCTACGTTTGCGCCGGCATCATGCCAGACGGGCTGGTGGCCGCCCGCACTGTCCAGGACGCCAGAGTGCGCGACGAAACGCTCCTTTGTGCTCTGGAAGGGCTACCCGCCAAACAGGCTGGCACATTCAAGCTGCAGCTCACAAACCTCTCCGACCCCCTCTTGAAGGATCTTGCTGCCGTGGCGCTGGTGGCGAAATTGCGCACCGCCCATGGGGAGCAGGCAGCCCTCGAAGTAGCAGGAGCTATCGTTGACCCTTTCCTCCGGGCGCCGGCGCTGGCCGGGTTGACCATCACCGAGGACAAGGAGGTGGCCAGCACCGCCAAGCAAGCCTTCGCCACTGCCGTCAGCGGAATCAAAGATAGCTGGAGAAGAGACGCGGCCAAGGAATCCCTTGTCCGCGCACTGTGGAGTCACGATGAGGAGTTGGCTTGGCACACCCTTGCCTCCATAGAAGACCTTGAGCTGCTCTCTGATTTGCTTGGCGAGTTGATGGTCCAACCACTGCCTGCCGATAGGATTACGGCTCTGCTTGCCAGAGGGACGCCTGGGGCGCCTGCTGCTCTTGCTTGCCTCCGCAGCATCGCCATCCAGCCTTTGACGGAAAGTCCCGCCAATGAGTGAGGGGGACAGGCGCTGGACCGTCAGAGATATCCTGAAGTGGACCATCGACTACCTGCGAAGTCATCAGGTGGATTCCCCGCGGCTGGACGCTGAGTTGCTCCTCGCCCATACGTTGGAGCTCCGTCGCCTCGACCTCTATCTCGACCCGGACCGCCCTTTGCTCGCTGGCGAACTGGCCCGTTTCAAGAGCAGCGTAAAGGAGCGCCTGGCCGGACGGGCAATCGCCCACATCATTGGCAGCAAGGAGTTCTATGCGATCAGACTGCAGACGCCGCCAGGGGTCTTCGTCCCTCGCCCGGAGACTGAAGAATTGGTGGAAAAGACTCTTGCCAGGCTGCCACCGGACTGCAGCGGGCGCCTGCTGGACCTGTGCACGGGTAGCGGCGCAATTGCCATCAGTGTCCTGCGAGAACGTCCCCAGATGCTCGGCGATGCGGTAGAAGTGACCGCACTGGGAGCCACAACCGCCATCACCAATTGCATAGCGGCCGAGGTCTCCCCGAGACTGACAATCCACCACCAGGATGCCGGGGAGTTTCTGCTGGCGGAAACTGGGACCTATGATGTCATTACCTGCAATCCCCCCTACATACCTAGCGCCGACATTGATGGGCTCATGGCGGAAGTTAGAGATTACGAGCCGCTGGAAGCATTGGACGGAGGACCCGATGGCCTGGACCTCCTGCGTCGACTGATCCCTCTCATGCCAGGCAGACTAAGTGCCACCGGATTCGCCATCATTGAATTCGATGGTTCCCACCAGACTGCTGCGCTGCGGCAGTTGCTCGCTGGCTCTGGCCTGACTGCAATAACAGTTCACAAGGATCTGGCGGGACACGACCGACTCGTGGAAGCCTGGCTTAGAGCAGGCTCTTGAAATCCTGAATGGCAGGAATCGAGACCGGGTCTACGCCGCGCCCCTGAGCAACGTGGAAAGAAACCCAGTCCGCCAGCAACAGCGACGTTAAGGCTTTATCCACACAATCATGCCCGGCTAGCGGCATGGTCATCACCGGGTAACCGTACTGCTCCATAAGGCGCCCGAAAAGCTCGAAGCGGTTGGCGATCTTCGGATGCCCGTCGGGATCCGGCAAGAGCAGGAAGGCGAAACGATCTGCGAATTCAGGAGCGAAAGCAATCAACTCGTTATGGTTGATCTCCGGAAGAGCCCCGGCCAGAGCAGGGATCTTGCTGTTCTCGTTGAACTTGATTCGCCAGGTGCGCGCCACCCCGGCGGCATACATCGTATCGGTGTAGATCACCGGGATGCGATCGCCCAGAAAGTCGGCGACGCGCTTCCCCGCGGCGGAAAGATCAGCGGCCAGGAGTTGGTTGGCCAGCACGGTCAGATCACACTCCGATTCCAGCAAGCCGTCCCGGACCAGAACCTCGTGGAGCACCCCAAACATGAAATAGAGAGCGAAGCGGGGCTGGAAGTCTGCAGGCTTAGGTGGCACCTCCAGCCATGGTATCTGCAACTCAACGGCCACCTGCTGGAGTTGGCCGCCACACGATACCGTCAGATAGTGCCCACCACTACGATGGGCGTTGCTGAGTGCCTCCAACACCTCTTCGGTGTTGCCTGAGTAGCTCAAAGCAAAGACGCGGGTATCTGGGTGCGGAGCGAAGGGGAGTCGATAGTCCCTGACAACCTGCCAGCGCCACGCCGCACCCTGCTTCATTCTTAGCATCTCTACGAGACCACCACCGAGAGCAGAGCCACCCATGCCCAGCAGCATAGCGTCCACAGGGCTCGAGGAGAGAGGCGGCAGTTGCTTTACGGCAGCGACGGCCTCCAGCAATTGGCGAGGCCCTTCCTGTATGAATTGTTCCATTTGGACTCCACAGCCAATGGGTATCGTCAGCCTGATGTCGGAATCAGGATAAGGGATGTCTCAGAGAGAGACAAGGAAGGTCTCAAGCCCTAGGCGCTTCTCAAACAAAGTCTTGTACTTCTCTGCTTCCAGGCGGGTATCAAACTTGCCAACACGGACTCTGAACCACTTGCCCTTGCCCGGCAGTTCCACCGGCATGATGAAGGGCCGGTACTTGCTGTGCCTCATTTCACCCTTGAGGTAGCCGACAAAGACGTTGGCATCCTGACTGGTGCGAAAGGCCTTGCACTGAATTGCGAAGGCACCATCGGTGGGGGCCTGGGAGTCCGCTTGAACCACGACGACCCCCTCCGGCTCCGCTGCGGGGGCCACGGCAACGGGCTGTAGATTTGCGGCTGCATAAGGCGCTGGCTTAGGGGCTGGTTCCGGCTCTTCCTTACCAAGATCATCTGGGGCCAGTCCCATCCGCTCTTCGCGTCGCTGGCGCAGGGCCTTGACGCCCTGGCTCTCAGCCAGCAGCAGCTGCGGTCGCAGCTGGCTGCCAGCCCAATCGGCGGCATCCACATCTGCTTCATTCGGGAAGTACTTCTCGGCCAGTTCCTTCTTCAACTCTTCGTCCTGAACCTCGATTCGCTGGCGCACCTCAAGGCGCATTTTGGCCAGGGCATTGAGCACGGCATCATCAAGTTGCTTCTTCTCGGGGTGACGGTCGAGTCGAGAGAGGAAAGAGAACGAGGCGACCAGCGGATCTGCGCCGGATTTGTCCACTTTCTGTTGCAGCCCCTTGAAGGCGAGGGAAGCAGTCACTTTGTAGCCCGCCTTCCCCTCTTCTTTCTTCTGGCCGATAAAAAGTCCGGTGGCAAAGATGGCTCCTGACAGCAGGACACTCCAGAGCACCAGATAGAAGACGTGCCGGGTATCCAGTTGGAACTCCATCTTGTCCTTGATCTTGCTTTCGTGTCTCAGCCTCATTGACAGCCTCTACCTGACGACGCGGTTCATCCGACTTCGATGGTAGTAGTCTCTTGTAATCTGTCAAAAAAGACGGCACCCTTGGCGGACTTCAACAGAGTGAGGAGACTGCATGCGTGAAATGATCAAGACTGAGGGGGCACCGGCGGCAATTGGACCGTACAGCCAGGCCATCAAAATCACCGGTCACTCGGCCCTGGCCTTCTTCTCGGGACAGATCGCCCTGGATCCGGAGACGGGCAAGCTGGTAACGGGCGGCGTGGCGAATGAGGCCCGGCAGGTGCTGCAGAATCTACAAGCGGTTATGGCCGCTGCCGGATTTTCGGTAGGGGACGTGGCCAAGACTACCATATATTTACGGGACATGGCAGATTTCGCGGCAGTCAACGAGGTCTATGGGGAGGTCTTTGGTGACATCCTCCCGGCCCGAGCCACTGTGGCGGTAGCAGGCCTGCCACTAGACGTACGGGTCGAAGTGGAAGCAATCTGCGCGCGCTGATCGCGCCTCGATACTAAACACATGCCACAATATGCTACACCCGTCTAGTTGTCAGCAATTCCCGCAACCGTCAGTTGATCCGGGGATTCTTCGCAAATAGCCCCAAAAGTGCCTCACAATGCGACAGGCGCTTCCTGCGGCGATCTCAGTGGTAGAGCCACTCTGGCGTTGGCACGGGTGTTGCACTAGTTCCTGGTGTTTGATTCCAGTCCCCATAGTTATTGTTCCTCGTTTTTGTACCCCCATCTTGTGCGCTTGGCGTTGATACTGCATCGATGCTGAGTCAAGTCTCCGGGCAGGATTGCAGTATGTGGACTCGCCTCCAATCGTCCTGTCCCCTTCGTGTTGTCCCTCTGAGTTCTTCGATTAAGATTGTGGCGAGTCCGAGACGAAGCGGAGGCCCCTCGGGGCCTCCGCTTTTTTCGTTAAGCGCCCCGCCTGCTTCGCCGCCTGGAGAGCCAGTATATGGGT
>CALGBT010000954.1 GCA_937884235.1 uncultured Pseudomonadota bacterium | reverse complement strand
CGCCGGCGGGGTCATGCCGGAGCAAGCGTAGAAGTCGGTGAAGCAATCGGCTGCCATCTGGCAATCGAAGCAGGCGTCGCTGCCCGGGTCGGCCAGGCACTCGGCCAGGCAGTTGTCCTTGGAGCAGCCAACCATTCCGGCGTAGCAAACGGCGCAGCCGGCGGTGAGGCCGGTTTCACCAACGAGGCAAGCCACGGAGCAAGCGCCCACGTCTGCGTCGGCCAGGCAGCCAATGCCACAGTCGGTGGCGGAGGCGGAAACGGCATCACGGAGTTCTTCGGTGGCCAGCAGAGGACCATCGGCTTCGTTCATGCATGCGCCAGCCGGCTCGACCACTTCTTCAGGAACCGTCGTGTCTTCCGGGGCCGTCGTGTCTTCGGGGGTCGTGGTGTCTTCCGGAGTCGTGGTGTCTTCCGGAGTCGTGGTGTCTTCCGGAGTCACCGCAATGTCAGCGGCGACGTCGGTCTTGTCAACAACATCATTCACGGGAGTCTTGTCGTCGCCATCATCGCTACCACAAGCGGTCATACCAACAACAGAAACGGCCAAAAGCAAAGCAAACATCGTGTTCAGCAGTTTTTTCATGTTCTTCTCCTTTGATCTTTTCATGACAAATGTCAATGGTACCCGAGGGTACGGTATCACCACGCTCGGAGGACGGGCGCCCACCGCTCGATACACCAAACGTAGATCCAAATCGCGCAATATTATGCCGTCGTGCGGGGCATTTGTCAAGAAACTTCGTCCAAGTAAAGAAGACTCGATTCTAAGTCTCTCTAGGGCGGCCTGGGTGGCCTTGTCCCCAACGTCGGGTTGGCGCATACTAAGTTCCCACGATGGAGGATGATTGATGGGCGGACTTGACCGAGTAGTTGGGTGCCTGATGGTCGCAATGGTGCTGCTTGCCTGCAGCTCAGTGGGTGGACGGCCCACGTTGGATGATTGGCGCGCCGCGGACCAGGCTCGCCGGCTGGCGAATCGGTCTCCGGTGGGGATGCCGGAGGCTCAACCCGTTGAACCTCCGCAGCCCGTGAGTGAGAAACCGGGTGGGCCGCGTGACCCGCACGTTGGCTGCAATGCGGGAGACCCGGTGGCATGCCTGCTGCTGGGAATGCTCTACGAGCGAGGGGTCGGAGGAAGCCCCCAGATGGACGAGGCCGCCGAGGCCTATGGCAAGTCCTGTGATGCTGGACAACTGCTTGCCTGCTACAACCTCGGCGTGCTTACCGAGAAGGGAAGCGGCCCAACAGCAGACGCCAAGGCCGCCCGCCTGCTCTATGCCCGGGCTTGTGACGGTGGCGAGGCGAGGGGGTGCAGCAATCTCGGGTACCTCTACGAACATGGCCGCGGGGGCGAGGTGGATGGCGTTGCCGCGGCCGAGAACTACCGGCGGGCCTGTGCGGGAGGGGCGATGATCGGCTGCAACAACCTCGCCCAGTTGCTCCTGGTGGGAACGGGGATCAAACAGGACTGTGCCGCTGCTGCCGACCTCTTCGCCCAAGCGTGCCGAGGCGGCTACCTGCGCTCTTGCATCCGTCAGGCCTGGCTCCTGGTTGCCGGAGAGGATTGTGCGGATGCCGATGATGAGGCGCTGGCGGTGGAACGTATCAAGACCCGCTGCAATGCCGATGCTGACATGGTCGCCTGCACCGCGCTGGCACAGTACAAGGAACATGGACGATTGTTAGAGCAAGACCTGGGCGACGCGCTCTTCCAGTATGAAGATGCCTGCCAGGAGGGGATCCCCTGGGCGTGTAACAACCTGGCCAATCTCTATCGGCGCGGGGAGGGCGTCCCAGTCGATGGGCCGCGGGCCGCCAATCTCTATGCTCAGGCCTGCCAGGCCGGCTTCCTCGCATCCTGTGTGGACCTCGGTGCGATGATGGTCAATGGGGACGGCGTGGCCCGCAACGTCAACGAAGGAATCATCCTCATCCGCCGAGCTTGCGGCAGCACTACCAACTTCTCCTGCGTCAGTCTGCTCTCTTTCTGCCATCTGGCGGGCATCCAGTCGGCCTGCGATTGACACTTCTGGCCGACGTGGCTTAGCATGATGATTACTGAGGACCCTGTGGGGGAAGTTCTGGCATGCTGACTGAGACCTTCATACATGTTCCCGGCATTGGTGCTGCGGGTGAACGGAAGCTCTGGGAGAAGGGAACTTCCGACTGGTGGAAGGCGACGGCCCATGTCCACGGCCTCTTTGCCGCCCCCGCAGATGGCCCCCTCGAAAAGACGCTCCGGGAGTGCCTGAAGGAACTCCGGGAGGGCCGCCTGGAGATGACCGCATCTCTGCTCGACAGTAATGATCACTGGCGTGCCCTTTGTTTTCGACAGAAGGGCGAAGTCCGGCCCTTGCGGTGGCTTGCACTGGATATCGAAACCACCGGGCTCGCTCCGGAAGACGATGCGGTGACTTGTATCGGGCTGTGTGGTCACGCCACTGACTTTGCGCCCGTGGCGCTGGTTGCCGGGGAAGCTGGCTGGGCCAGACCGCTGGTGCCGTACCTGCTGGCAACTGATATCTTGATTACCTTCAACGGGCGCAGTTTCGATGTCCCGTTTATCGCCCGCTCGCTGCGTCAGCTGGCTCCCATCTTCCCCCCCTTTCATCTGGACCTCTATCCTCACCTGAAGAAGCTGGATGTCAGGGGGGGCCTGAAGAAGATACAGAGGCGCCTGGGGTTTGTGCGGGAGGGGGCGCTGGACGAAGTGGATGGCTACGCCGCAGTGCGCCTCTGGCGGGAGCACCAGCAAGGCACTCCCGGTGCCAGAGAGACTTTGGTGCGCTACTGTCTTGAGGATGTGGTGGTGCTCTTTGACCTGGCTGTCTGGGGCTATGAGCAGGCCGCAGTGCGACTTGGCCGCGATTGGCGTTGCTGGCAACCGCCGGCGGTCTCGCTCCAGGGGCTACCCTATGATGCCGCGCTGATCCGGAAGTTGCGCGGTCGCTAGCCAGTCATTGCGCCGACCCCGCCTGGTGACGTACAATCGACCCACATTGAGACGGAGATGACCATGCGCGTTGTCGCTCTGACACTTCTTTCATCCCTTGTCATCGCCTGCGCTGGCGGCGATGGCGGAGCGGCCGACTCAGGGCAGAGGCAGGACCTTGCCGCGGTCGACGTGCTGGCCGACGCCCACATCTTTGATGGGGCGGGCATCGACTTGTCTGGTGACGCAGCAGGTCCCCAGGACCTTTCCCCCGAGTTTGCCACGGAACCCACCTGTCCGGCTCTGATGGAGAAGGGACTGAACTTCTCATACAGTGGGCCCGAGGTTGACGAGACGGTTTTCGCTGAGAACGCAGCTTTTCGCGGGCTGGTGGAGCAGGTGCTGGCGGATGCGGCTACGGGTGACCCCGCCATCGAGATGACCATGGAAGACTACCCCATCTATGACTTTCAGTGGGAGGATACGCCCAAGGGACGACTGACCTGGGAGTACACCGTTCGGCACAACCACTTTGGCCTGGTGGACATCATGCAGGGTTTCGAGAAATTCTGTGCGGAGAACGCCGGCGAGCCTGTGGCGCAGCTCTCTTTCCTGGCCGACAAGATTGATCAGTATGTAGCTCCGGAGTCGGTCATGCCATTTCTGGAGCACGCTGCCGAACTGGCTGAGATGCCCGGTGCGTTGTCCTGTGCCCTGGCCGCCTTGCAAGGTGCCGAACCGGTTGACGGGGGCTGGGACGAACCGACGCTGCAACTGATTCCACCAGCCCTTCAGGCACCCTTGGCGCGCTACTTCTATAGCGTCTATTTTGCCCTGGAGTTTCAACGGCAGGCCTTTGCCGAGGCGGCGGCTGAGGTTGCCTTCGATGACGCCCTCATGGCCCGGGCGGTGAGCAAGTCCTTTGGCGCCTACAGTGAACCCGATGGTCTGGAGGCTGTTGGGGGCCTCACCGATTTCCGCAAGCTTGTGCGAGGGGCACAGGTCCTGGCCGCGGCAACGCACATTCTGGCCAGTGAAGAAAGCGTCAGCCAGATTACCGATTCCGTGCGCCTGGATACCCCTTACGGAGCCGTTGTTCTGGCTGGCTCCGGGGATGACAAGCACCACGGCTCCCAAGGGCCCTATCTGCTCATCGTTGATGGCGGCGGCAACGACCACTACTACGGAACCATCGCCGCCAGCCAGCCTGGATTTCCCATTGCCGTGGTGGTGGATATTCAGGGCAATGATGTCTATGAGACGACTCTCTCCGACCCCACCCTGGCCGCCGGTTTCCTGGGCTACGGCATGCTCTGGGATGTGTCGGGAGACGATGAGTATCATGGTCGATATGGCAGCATCGCCACCGCAACCCTGGGGGTGGGGGTGCTCTACGATGGCTCCGGCGATGACTTCTACGACGCCATCGGTGACAGCCAGGCGTCCGCGGCTCTCGGGCTGGCGCTGCTGGTTGATGGCGGTGGCAACGACCACTACTATGCGTTCCGCGCAAGTCAGGCATATGCCGCCTATCGGGGGGCATCGCTGCTGCTGGACGTGGCCGGCAACGACCTCTTCGAGGCCGAGGACGATATCGTCCTCTACCCTGCGGCCCAGAACCCCAAGTTCAACGGCAACATGTGCCAGGGAGCAGGGCAGGGATTTCGCAACGACTCGGCCGAGTTCACTGATAACTACTGCGGTGGCATTGCCACCCTGGTGGACCTTGCCGGTGACGACATCTATTCAGCTGCCATTTTTGCCCAGGGCGTTGGCTACTGGTTTGGGGCTGGGTTCCTCATCGATTCGGAGGGCAAGGACTCCTATTCGGGTGTTTGGTACAACTTCGGTGCGGCTGCCCACTTTGCCGGCGGTGGCCACCTCGATGGCGGCGGTGATGATGATTACTTCTGTCTTCAGGACCAGTGCATGGGGGAGGGGCGGGACTACTCAGTTGGCGTCATGGCGAACCTTGGCGGGGACGATCTATACCATGCCCAGGGGGGGCGGAATATTGGCGCCGGGGACCTCTTCGGTGCCGGCATCTTCTGGGATGATGAGGGGACGGATACCTATCAACTGGACCAGCAGTGGGGCCTGGGCTACGCCTTCGCCGAGAAGTTCGCCGAATTCTCCTTCACCTTCGGCCTCTTTCTCGATTCGGGCGGCACTGAAGATAACTACGTGACGCCGGCAGAGCATCCGGCTAACGACAAACTCTGGACCCAGGTAGGTAATCATAATGACGGTGAGTCGACCATTATCAAGGCCATTGGCCTCGATGAGTAATCGGAAATATACCGGGAGGAGACGAATGGGGCGCTATGTAGTCGTAGTTGGATTGGCGTTGGCGGCGATGGCCTGCACGAGGGACTCTGGGACGGCGACCGATACTGTAGATGTGAAAGAGTTTGTTGGTTCAGAGGACATTGACTGGGGATTGGAGTGTACTCTGATCTGCGCTGACAAGGACTGCGGTGTTTTCGAGAATTGCACTTGTCCCATCGGGGGGGGAGACGGCACCTGTAGCGAAGATGGCAGCCAGGTTTGCGACGAGGAGACTTACACTTGCGTCTGCGTGCCGAGCTGTGATGGCAAGGCATGCGGCGATGACGGCTGCGGCGGGAATTGTGGTGAATGTCTGGCCGATAGTTGGTGCCAGGCTGATGGCGAAGGGTCCGGTGGCGAGTGTGTTGCCTGTCAGGAGCGCTGCGAGGAACTGGGGCTCGACTGCGGTCTCTGGCCCACTGAGATACCGGAAGTCCCCGAATGTGATTGTGGTGATTGTGCGGCTGGCCTTGCTTGCCACGAGGGCACTTGTGACTGTGTGCCAGAGTGTGGAGGCAAGGACTGTGGCGACGACGGCTGTGGTGGTGAGTGTGGTGCCTGTCCAGGTGCAAAAGAAGTGTGTGCTGACGGGGAGTGTCTCTGTCAGCCCCACTGCGACGGCAAGATCTGCGGCGACGATGGCTGCGGTGGCAACTGCGGCAAACCGTGCGACGGAAACATGGTTTGTGTGGACGGGGATTGTGTGACCTGCACCGAGGATGACCATTGTGATGATGGGCTGGAATGCACTTCCGACCTTTGTGACAACGGTGAGTGCGTCTATGGCGAGCAGGAAGGTGCCTGTGACGACTCCAACAAATGCACCGACAATGAAGGGTGTGTGGCCGGGGAGTGCATTGGTGACCCCATTGCGTGCGACGATGGGAATCCTTGCACCGATGATGTTTGCGAGCCAGCGACCGGCTGCCAGAACACCCCGCAGAGCGGGGGTGACTGTGATGGTGGCACCGGCCAGTGTGTAGATGGTGAATGTGTCGACAAGGTGCCCTATTGCCCGGCCGAGTGGACGATGCATTCAGGCAATTGCTTCCGGCCCTTTGACCCGGAAAACGATGCGCCCCTGACCTGGCAGGATGCCGATGCGGCTTGCGTCGGATTTGGCGGCCACCTGGCCTCGATCCCGGACGATGCGACCAACGAACTGGTCAAGGAGTTGGTCAATAAGACCAATTTCACCGATGACACCACGTGGATTGGGTTGAATGACGTCGCTCTGGAGGGGGCCTGGAAGTGGAGTGATGGCACTGACCTCGTATTCACCGCCTGGGCGGGGGGGCAGCCCAACAACTGGTCGGGATGCTGGTTTGGTGATTGCCCGGAAGACTGTGTTGCCATTGATGACCCGATGATAGGGTTTGGCGGGTGGAACGACCTTGAGTGTGACAAGGAGCATCGCTTCATCTGCATGCGGCCGGTTGATTGGAAGTAGTCCGGCTGTGCCGATTGCGAAGCCTCCCTGTTGACCGACAGGGCAGGGGCTCATACAATACGCTGAAACAAACCTGAGGCGGGAGTTGATGATGAGAAACTGGGGATTGGCTGTGGCGCTGTTGGCGATGGCTTGCGGCGGTGGCACAGACCCTCGGGTGCCGCTGGCGAAGCTGTCTGTGCCCGCATGTGTGGCCGCGGGAGCAGAAGTCAAGCTGGATGCCTCCGGTTCATCGGACCCGGACGGCAAGATTGCCCGCTATGTGTTCTCCGTGGACGGTGAAGTCAAGCTCGCCAACAACCAGCCGTTCGTCATTCTTCCCGTCGTTACGCCGAAGATTGCGGACGGGCAGTTTCAACAGTATGCGGTACGTTTGACGGTGGTGGATGACGATGGGTTCACGGCTCAGGCCCAGGCCAATTTCTTCGTTGTCTATGAGGCCTCGCAGTGTCCGGTAGGGTCGTCCCCGGCGGACATTGTCGTCCAGGACTACTCCGGTGCGGATGCTGGCTATGACGTCTGGTCGGCGGATGCCGTTGCCGGGGACATGAATGCCGACGCCGGCCTCGCCGATGGACCCGTCCCTCCAGATTTCACGGGCCTTTGCCCCGACGTGACTGGTACTTATCTGGTCCAGGTCTTCTGCTATGGTCAGTTGCACCTGGAGTTGGAATTGGCACTTCAGCAGCAGGATGGCTGCGTCTTCGTCGAGGAGTATGGGCTGGTCGAGGGCTCGGTGGACGAGACCGGCCTGGTATCTATGTCATCCACGTTCTCCGACCTGAACATGGACGATTGCAATGGTCCCCTGGATGATCCTGACCACTTTGCCCTTGGGTGCACCAGCGGCTGCACCGCCGAATTCAATAAGAAATAGGTCAGTCGAGGACCGGTAGATCGGGCAGCTTGCGAGTCTTCGCAGTCTCCGCTGCCTGGGTCGGCACGGGCTTGGGCTCGTCGGCCTGGTCGGCATCGGGGGCCTCGGGGGCCTCGGGGGCCGTTGGCGATATCGCCAGGAACCGGGCGTGGGCGGCTCTGGCTTTCAGGGGCCGGGGCCATGGTACATTCCGAATCCGGCCCAGCGCGATCTGCGCGGTAAATGAGAGCGGATGGCCAGCCCCGACTGCGCGCAGTAACTCTGCAGCGTTCCCCTTGTGAGTCAACCGCAGGTCTACTGTGAAGCCTTGTCGGCGCAGCTGGGCTGCTGCTTGAGAGGCCCATTTGTCCTTGTAATGGTGTGCCACGAATTGGCTCCAGCGCACCTCCAGGGGCCCGTCTTCGGAAACCTGAGCAGCCGAGGGCGAGATTGGGTCGCTGGTAACGTAGAGGTTTTGCAGTCCCCTTAGCGAACTCTTCCTTACCGTACGGCTCTTCGATTCCAGGAGGGGGGTCAGAAGGAGTCCGTCCTCAAGGCTCCTGGAGTAGCCAAGCGTTTGAGCCGCCAGCCCACAGAGTTCGGCAAGGTGCGTGCTCGCAAGGACGGCAGAGGTGCTTGGATCCAGGCACGTCTCTTTCTTGAGCACTTGGCGGGCAGCCTTCCAGATGAGCTTGTGCTGATAGGTGGCCACCGGTTTGAACAGTACATAGAGCGTGTCGGGATTGGGCGCGCACACCAGCTTGCGGGCCAGCATCTCGTCTGCCATTTCGCCATGTACTCGGGGAAGTAGCTGGATTGCCCGGGTTACAACCAGCGGGTCGGAGTTGCAGAGGAGGTCATCAACCAAGGGTGTGAGGTCCATTCCGGGCAGCTCAATGAGCGCCTCAATGGCACTGATCCGCTCTTCTGTAAGCCCCTTCCTGGCAAGGCGGTTCAGTCTTGTCAGTCGTTCGTCAAGGAAGCTTTCATCGCGGACCAGGGTGCTGCGGTCAGGCCCGTAGTCCCGGCACCCACTGGCCCGGTCCCAGTCGTTGCAGAAGATGCGGATATGCATGTGGTCGGCGTGGGCAGAGGAATCGCCCGGTTGGTGCATCACCGCGCCGGCCAGGCGGATGAGCTTGTTGGGTTCCTTCTGTTGCCGGGCATATTCAAGGAGCGCTGTTCGCAGGTGTCCTGCGACGAAGGCCCATTGAACCACTGGCTCTTCAGATTGCACGAGGGCTTTGACCAGAGCCCAGTTGCGAGACAAATCGAAGGTGTACCCCCCAGCGGTCAAGTTGGTGCCGAATTTCAGCATGCGCCCGACAGGACGACTCCGCCCCTTGCTGTCCAGGGCGAAGAAGGCGACGTCGACATCTCGACCGGCCTGATGCGACTTGCTCTGGACGATGGGCCCACCGTCGATCTTTCCAATATTGCCGATCTCTACCACCGAACCGGGGAAGTCGGTGGCAACGGCATCGCTGACATTCTGCAGCAGCCTGACCAGTCCCAAGGTGCCGTACTGGGTATTGCGCTGCGCAGTGGCGGGCAGAAAACGCCACGACCGGCCTTTAAGATCCATCTTCTCGCTACGCCTCAGTTGGCCGCGGTTGGCTTGCCCAATGGAAGTGCTGCGGGAGCTGAGGCGCGCGTCGTGGAACCAGTCGCGCAAGTCGAAGTTGAGTCCAGAAGGACGTTGGTCCGTGACCGCGGTTCGAGGTTTCTTCTTCTTCCGTTTCTTCTCTCTGCTACTGGCATCGGGGGCGAGTGTGGTCAGTATCGCCAGGACCAGCAGCCAAACCGCGATTCGGGCGGGTCCAAGGGACCGGAAGTGGCGTCTGCTAAGGTTCACCAGGGACCTCGCTGGAGTGAACTCAGGTTCAACATGCTACCTGCTGCGCAAGACGTCCCGAGGCTTGCCGGCAGCCTCGGGTGGACCGACTACTCCCTCCCGCTCCATCCGGGACATGAGCACCGCGGCCTTGTTGTAACCAATACCCAGTTCCCGTTGCAGTGCTGAGGTCGAGATCTTCCCGCGGGCGACTGCAATCATAACCGCCTGATCGTAAATGTCATCCCTCGGGTCACCCGACGAGCCTCCCGCCTCGGCTCCCTCTTCATCCCCCGCTTCCAGCGTCTGCATAATGTCCTGGTTGTACGCCGGTTGGCCCTGGCTGCGCAGGTACTCCACAACCCGGTTGCGCTCCTCAGTGGTGACAAAGGCGCCATGAATACGCTTCAGCTTCGAGCTCCCCGGTCCCAGAAAGAGCATGTCTCCATAGCCGAGCAGGTCATCGGCACCATTCTGGTCGAGAATGACCCGGGAGTCCTGCATGGTGCGGACCTTGAACGAGATGCGGGACGGCATGTTCGCTTTGATAATCCCAGTAACCACCTTGATGGTCGGATTCTGGGTGGCAATGACCATATGGATTCCAGCAGCGCGAGCCATCTGCGCCAGGCGGGCGATTGATGATTCCACCTGTTTGCCCGCCACCATCATCAAGTCAGCGAGTTCGTCAATGACCACGACGATATACGGCAACTCTTCGAGGTCTTCGTTTTCGTGGGCAAAGATCTGCTCCCGCTTGACCCCAGAGAAGCTTTTGGAGACTTGCTTCAACGCGGCCTGGCCATTGGGGTTGCCCTGTCGCTTGCGCACGAATTGGTTGAACTCCGTGATGTTGGGTACCCCGGCCGCGGACATGATCCGATTCCGCCGCTCCATTTCACCTACCGCCCAGCGCAATGCCACCGCAGCATCCCGTGCTTCCGTTACTACTGGTAGCAACAGGTGCGGTATTTCGGCATATGCGGTGAGCTCGAGCATCTTGGGGTCGACGAAGATGAAGCGAACCTCTTTGGGGGAATACCGGAAGAGGATGCTCAAGATGTAGGTATGGACGGCCACCGACTTTCCCGAACCGGTGGTGCCGGCCACCAGCAGGTGGGGCATCTTGGTGAGGTCAGTGATGGCGGGATTCCCGGCGATGTCCTTGCCGAGGATCATGGGCAGGCGCTGTTTGCCCGACTTGTAGGAAGCGTGCTGGAGCAGTTCCCGGAGGTGCACCATCTCCCGCACCTTGTTGGGGATCTCAAAACCGACAACGTCTCGGCCGGGAATGGGCGCCACGATTCGCACCTGCTCAGCGGCGAGGGCCATGGCGATGTCCTTGGAGAGGTTCGAAATCGTACTCAGCTTGACGCCACGGCCGGGTTTGAACTCATAGAGTGCAATGA
>CALGBT010000953.1 GCA_937884235.1 uncultured Pseudomonadota bacterium | reverse complement strand
TTACTGTAACGGCGGCTGTTCGTGGGCTGGCGGCAGCGACTGTGACCAGGCCGATGCCGATATCTTCTGCAAGTTGAAGAACTGCAATTGCAACTCCAAAGCAATATCATGGGGTTCAACCACGGCACTGCCCACGGGGGGATTTCCCTGTCCGGGGCATGGCCAGAATCTGGGTAGCATGCCGCAGTATTGCGTGAGTCAGACGGTCTATTGGCAAACCTCGTCGATATTGGCAGACCATGGTCCAGGAAACGTGATCGTCAACGTTCAATGCACGCAATAGGAAACCAGCTTCCAAGCCTATACAACCCACCTCAGGTAGTGGTATGTTATGCGCGTATTATTGAAGGTCTTCTCAAATGGGGGGAGCAATGGACCGGCAGTCGATTCTGGCAGCGATCCTGGTTTTTGTCCTGACCAGTTGCGGCAATGACGATAGCAACGCGTGGCTTTCCGACAATTGGGGTGCCTGGGACGGCGCGGCGGTTGACATGCAGGACGCCGCCTCACCGAAGGTCGACGAGACTGAGGAGCCAGAAGACAGTAAGGTCAAGCCGCCCGAAGAAATCATCGAGGAGGACACCATCCAGGGGCCCAAGCCGGGTGGCCCCTGTCTTCAGAACTCAGAGTGCTACGGCGCACCGTGTGTGCCGACGCCTGACGGTTTGCAGTGCTCCATGACCTGCCAAGAAGGCTGTGCGGGTATTCCAGACTGGACCTGCTACCCGAAGGTGGATGAATGGGCTCCCGGCCTCTGCCTGCAGCCTGATTACTTCCTCTGTCAAGCCTGCATGGACGCGGCCGACTGCATCGAGCCATGGTCGACTGCGCACTACAACTGCGTAGAGTATGCCAATGATACCCGCTTCTGTGCCAAGGACTGCGAGTCAGCGGCTGATTGCCCTGCCGACTTCTCTTGCGAGGAAGCCACCGTCGTGGGGTCTTCGACGCCAGCCAAACAGTGCGTCCGGACTGATGGAGATTGCCCGTGCGACGAGTTCCACCAGGGCGGGGAGACGACCTGTCAGGTGGCCAACGAGTATGGCACTTGTGCGGGTTCACTAAGTTGCACCGCCACCGGATTTGAGTGCGACGCGCTCATTCCGCTGAAGGAAGAGTGCAACGGCGAAGATGACAATTGCAACGGGCAAACTGACGAGGAGATGGGTACCGTCAGTTGTGGACAGGGCGTTTGTGAGCACGACGTTGCGGCGTGCGAGAACGGCTTCCCGGCCTTCTGCAATCCTATGGAAGGGATGGGTTCTGAGACCTGCAATGGGCTGGACGACAACTGCAACGGCACAGTCGACGACCAGTGGCCTGAACTGGGTGAGCCGTGTGATTCGGACAACGATGACGACTTCTGCAAGAACGGCATTTGGGAATGCACTGGCAACGGCCTCGACATCGAGTGTGTTGGCGACGGGGAGGTGACCGAAGAGATCTGTGACGGCATTGACAATGACTGCGACGGGCAGACTGACGAAGGCCTCGGCAAGACCTCTTGCGGCATCGGCATCTGTGCCAAGACCGTGCAGAATTGCGTGGCGGGAGAGGAGCAGGTATGTGACCCGGAAGAAGGCGCACAAGAGACGGACCTGCCTGACCTGGAAGGGGTAGACAGTAACTGCGACGGAGTTGACGGCGACAAGGAGCTGGCAATCTTCGTAGACGCATTGACTGGCACAGACGATGGCGACGGCACGCCAGGATCTCCCCTGAAGACCCTGGATGCAGCTCAAGAGAAGGCGGTCTCCGAGGGATTCAGCGCGATTTACATTTCCAAGGGCACCTACCCGGAGACTTTCACGGTGATCGGCGGGATCGACTACTACGGCCTCTTCAACGCCGGCGACGGTTGGAGTCGCAGTGCGTTCAATCCAACGTATTTTCAGGGCGGTAGCCCGGCATTGAGTTGCACCGGACAAAGCGATTTCGCCCTGGACGGTTTCCAGTTCACCGGGGCCAATGCCACGGGACCTGCCAACAGCGCCTACGGTGCGAAGATTACCAACTGTTCGGCGGGACAGTTAGTCCGCTGCACCATCACTGCCGGCAACGCCACCGATGGCACCAACGGCACTCCGGGACAGGCAGGGCAGCCTGGCGGGAGTGGCAGCGGCGGGTCCAACGGCTGTGGATACGGCGGGTGGGGTTGCGGCGATTGCCAGAAACCCGCGGGCGGCCTGGGTGGGTCGAGCCCCTGTGGCGCACAAGGCGCCAACGGTGGTTCAGGCGGTGCCCACGACGGCGGTGGAGATGGCGGCAATAACGCCGTCGGCGGCGCCCAGGGCGGTGCCGGTGGCGCCGTTACCGCCAATGGAATCAGCGGACAGTCGGGGGCAGCCGCGACTACTGGTGCATCGGGCAATCCGGGCGTCTGGTCGGGGACGTTAGGCGAGGGAGGGTTCTCTCCGAGTAACGGCATTGACGGTGCCATTGGCGGCCACGGTCACGGTGGCGGCGGCGGTGGCGGCGGTGGTGGTGACAACAAGGGTGGCTGCGGGAACTACGGGGCCAGCGGTGGCGGCGGTGGCGGCGGCGGCTGCGGCGGCACCAAAGGCACCGCGGGTACGGGCGGAGGTGGCAGCTTCGGTCTTTACCTCGCCGATGCCGACATCTCACTTGAAGACGTCAAAGTCTACGCCGGTTACGGTGGCGACGGTGGCGACGGCGGTGCAGGAGGCAAGGGTGGCAACGGCGGTACCGGTGCCAACGGCGGTGCGGCCAAATTCATCGACAATGAAGGCGCTGGGGGCAAGGGTGGAAACGGCACCAAGGGCGGCGATGGCGGCCACGGCAGCGGCGGCCCTGGCGGTCCGTCCTATGCGGTCGTGTGTACGGGGGTGACCACTTTCGCCAACACCAACAGCAGCCTCCTTCCCAGCACGCCTGGCGATGGCGGCGATGTGCCGGCGGGAGGCTTTGCGGGTGCCAAGGGTCCCTCTGGTGCCCTGGAAGGTTGCGAATAGCTCATCTTTTTCCCTTTCCTCATTGCAATTTGGCCACTATGATGCTCCCGTATTTTTGGAGGGGACATGGAGGCAGTCGTCACTGCACGGGAGATGTCGGAAACACTGGAGCGCCTGGCCGTGGAGTTGCATCAGATGCTCTCCAGGATGCATGCCAGCCGCCCCCGTTTCGAGGACCCCGCCATGAGGGCTCAGTTCAGTGCGCGGGTCCAGGAGCTCGCCGACCGGACTCAGGCCGCTCGAGAAATGGCCAATGCCATGTGGTCTTCCTTTGGCGACAGCGTTGCCAATGCGAGGGACTCTGTTCAGGCTCGAAGGGAAGCTTGGGGCGACCGATATGCCCAGGCCAGGGACGCGGCTCAAGCGGGGCGAGAAGCGTTGGGCGAACGGATGGCAGACGCTCGAGATTCCGCCGCGGCCCGTCGCCAGGCTCTTGCTGACGCCTTGGACTCCCTGGCCAACCAGTTGCGTGCACTTGCCTCCGATTGCGCGGCTGGGCCCCGAATGACGGCCTGGAAGACTCAGCGCGATCGGCTCTCA
>CALGBT010000952.1 GCA_937884235.1 uncultured Pseudomonadota bacterium | reverse complement strand
CCCAGATGAATGTCGATGACCACCTCGACGAATGGGCCGTTGCCGCCACCCTCAACTACTACATCGTCCGGGATTATCTCAAAGCCCAGGTCGAATACCTCCATCGCCAGTCGCTAAATGGCAACGATCCCGCCAACGATGCAGTCATGGGCGGCGTACTGGTGAATTTCTAGCAGGGGGCGACGATGAACGGCAGAAAGAAGATACGCTGGCGGCCGCCGCTCTTCTGGCTTCTGGCCATGAGCATCGCCATTCCCCTTCTCGGGGGTTGCTCAGAGACCGCGGAACCGGGCGGCACGGGCAAAGCCCGGGCGGTTCGTATCACCAACAAATCTGAGTTGATTGGCGGGCCCTCGGCCCGGGGCAAGATCGGCGACTACCTCATCGAAAACGACCATGTCCGCTTTATCGTCGCCGGCAAGGGACAGGCCTGGCAAGGCGGCGTCTTTGGCGGCTCCCTCATCGATGCCGATGTCCGCCGCTGGTGGCCGCAGTTCCAGAATGGCAAAGGCTGGGACAGCTTCGGCGAGACCTTCCCACTGGTGAATCTGGTGGTCGCCAACCCGGAACTGGCCGGCGGCAAGCTGGGCATGGGCGAAGATGGCCTCAACCTCGTGGCCATCCCTTCTGGTATCGAAGTGCGCCAGGATGGCAGCAGCGGGGAGGCCATCATTCGGGTCACCGGACGCGCCGGGTACATGTTCGAGACCATGAAGTTCCTGAACAAGGACTTTCTGCTCTCTTTCATCACTGAACCATTTGAAATTATGGGTTTCAAGCTGCCCATCGACCAACTGCTCAACATGTTCCTCGGGGTCAACGTCTACGCCCTGGTCAACCGCCTCCAACTCGATTTTCTCTTCTACAACGACTATATCCTGGGCCCCGACGACCACTTCCTGACCCTGCGCACCACCATGATCACGGCACCGCCGTCAGCCAAGCGGATGGAACTCTGCTCAAAGGTTATCGATTGCGATCTGGTATGTGAGACCGGCTACGCACTCGAAGAGATCGAGTACAAGATCGAAGGTCAGTCCTCGCCCACACCGGGCAAAGTCATGTGTCCCATCTGCAAGTGCGCTGAAGAGGCCGAAGAGATGCTCTCCCTCAACGAGAGCGAGGACATCTTCCAGATCATGCTCGGCGACCTCGAGCCGTGGCGGGATCCCGCTTGGAAGGGCGGCCTCCTGGGCGGAGATTTCCTCTTCTTCGGCAGTGAAGCCAACATCTTCACCCCCGGTCTTGGCTTCGACGAGGACCGGAAGATCTTCGAGAACATGTGGCAGGGCGTGCCCACCCTGGCCAATCCGCTCACCTTCGACTGGATTACCGCCGTGGCCGACAACGTCAGCTACGGCTGGGTGACCACCAATCCCGACAAGCGCGGTGGGGCCGACTGCCCCACCTATCGCCTGGCCCTGACAAAGCTGGACTACGCCCAGGAACAGGAAGTCATCGACATTCTTGTCAACCAGTTGGGTCTTGACCAGGACCTGGCAGAATCCCGGGTGCGCCATGTCATCGTCGACCGCCGGCCTTTCCCGTTGATGGAATTCGAAACGCCCACCAACGGCTTCGACGACTGGCTCGCCAGCCCCGAAGAACTCCCCTTGGCCGCCATTCCCGACGCGGATAAACCCGACGAAAAGGTGGACACACCCGCCGGCCAGCTCTTCCCCGAAGGGGTCGAACTCTCCCTCCTCGCTGCCACCGACTGCCTGCCGTCGAAGGTGCTGATTCCCATCTTCTCCACCTCGGCAACGGCAGTGATGGGACACAAATCCCGCTCGTCTCTGGACCTCATCGATGACGTGCCGGTGGATTCCCGCCGTATCTACACCTTTGAGCGCTACTTCGTGCTGGGTGATGGCGACGTCGGGTCTGTCCTGAGCACCATCTACGACATCAAGGGGATCGCCACCGGGCAAGTGCAAGGCGCGGTCTTCGATGAAGGTACCAGAGCCCCCGTCTACCACGCCTCGGTCTTTGCACTGCTCGACCCGCGAGCCTCTGCCGACGACCCCGCCCCGGCCACCTACGATGAACTACTGGCCATGAACCGGACGACCTTCGGCAACGATGGATTCGTCTCGCAGATGCAGTCCGACCGCGGCACCGATGAAGTCCACGACGGCGACTTCGCAGGCCCTCTGGCCCCGGGTCGCTATTTTCTAGTGGGTTTCGACGGCCATCGTGGTGCATCGGTACCGGTGGCCGTAGAGATCACCGCTGGCGTGGTCGAAACGGCATACTTGCTGCTCCCCGGCGAAGGGACCGTCGATTACATGGTCCGTGACGAGACCGGGGCCCTATCCCCCGCAAGGATCATGTTCATCGCGCTCGCCGACGATGGAACCCCGCTGCGTTGGGAAGGGCGCAACCGCATTGAGATGGGGGACTCCCGCTTCGACCATGGCGTCCAGCAGCAGGTGCACTCCCACACCGGCAAGGGCACCACCAGCCTGCCGGCGGGCAAGTACGACGTCTATGTCTCTCGCGGCTTTGAATACAGTATCGACCTGCGCAAGGGCTTCGAGGTACCTGCCGGTCAGAACGTGACCCTGGAAGCTCTCCTGGTCCACGAAGTCGATACCGCGGGCTTCATCTCCGGCGATTTCCACCTCCACGCCCAGCCCAGCA
This sequence comes from uncultured Pseudomonadota bacterium, assembly GCA_937884235.1. Classification (GTDB taxonomy): domain Bacteria; phylum Myxococcota_A; class UBA9042; order CAIXZC01; family CAIXZC01; genus CALGBT01. Next base: position 682 of record CALGBT010000952.1, on the reverse strand, counting down.
TTGACTCCTCCATACCGCTGCAGCAGCGGGTGGCAGCCAACGCCGCCGAAGGCCTGGAGTTCGTCACCTCCACCGACCACGACACCGTCACCAACTACGCTCCATTCATTAATGAAATGGGCCTGAATCACCTCATGACCAGCGCCGTGGGCGTGGAAACCTCGACCCTGGAGTTCGGTCACTACATCGGCTTCCCCATGGAGTATGACCACACCGATTTGCCGGTCCACGACACACCCCCGTGGTATGGGCTGTCGCTGGGGCAGGTCTGGCAGGAAATGCGAGCCCGGGTGCAGGATGGCATCGACCCCGAGGACTTCGTCGTCCAGATCAACCACCCCCGGGACGGCTTCATGGCCTACCTGGCGCAAGTCGGCGTCACCGGCTACGACATGGAGCGCTCCACTCCGGGCATGGAGATGTGTAACCCCCAAACCGAGGAGATCCCCTGCGACTTCGACTCCATGGAGTTGATGAACGAGAAGCGCTTCGAGCTGTTACGCACGCCCACCATCGGCGAGATGAACATGCACAACCGCTGCTTCGAAGAGTTGATGGCAAGTACGGTCAAGGCCGATTTCGCCGGGGGTGATAACGCCTTATGCGCCAACCTGCGCACGCCGCCCCACGCCAATTGCGAGACCATCGACCAGGAAATCTCCGCCACTTCTCTCAAGAACCT
>CALGBT010000951.1 GCA_937884235.1 uncultured Pseudomonadota bacterium | reverse complement strand
CATCGCCGACCGCTACTTCAGCAGCGTCAATGCCGCCCTCAAGACCGTCGCCCCGGACCATCTCTACCTCTGCGTCCGCTTCGCCTCCATCGCCCCAGAGCCGGTGATTCGCATGGCCGCCAAATACTGCGATGTCGTAACCTTCAACGACTACTACATCCTCCCGGACCCCATCACCGAAATGGCCCTGGGCGGATCCCCCGAAGAGAGATGGGCCAGTTACGGAGCCATTGTCACCGCAGCTCAAACACCTCGCCCCATCGTCGTCACGGAGTGGGGCATCAGGGCCGACGACGCGGGTCTCCCCAACACCTTCGGCGCGGGATTCATCGTCGATTCCCAGGCCGAACGCAGCGACTTTTACCGTTTCTCCGCCGACTGGTTCCTGGACCACACCGCCAACGGCCTCGGCTTCGTCGCCGGTTGGCACTGGTTCATGTATCTGGACGAACCGCCAACGGGACGCTTTGACGGTGAGGACTGCAACTACGGCGTAGTCACCCTCCGGGACGAGAAGTATCGCTTTGTCTGGGAGGCCATGGCCGCAGTCAACACCTGGGTTGACAACCGCCTCGTCATTGGACAGGAGCCCACGCTGCTGCTGCCTCCAGAGCAGGTCGAGGCCAAGGAATCGGTCAGCGGCTCTGCCATGGTCAAATGGTCCAAAGTGCCCCTGGCCACCAGCTACCTGGTCCATCTACTCGCACACCCGGCCGGCACCGAGAATCGGGTTATCTCGACCCACCCGGTGGACGCCACCGGGGTCACACTGAATGTTGCCGGTTACGGCCTCGGCACCTACTGGTTTGCCGTCGAAGCAATCGCTGATGGGTTGCTGTCGATGGGCCCCGCGGTGAGCAACGCAATCGCTGCAGAAGCGGGCCAGCCGCCAACTCAAGATGAAGTGCTGGCGTGCGAGAGCTTAAAGAACGTGCGCTACGCCAACGACTTCCCCCTCCCCAACGATGAGAAGGGGCAGACCTACGCCAGCCTGGTGCCCTCCTTCGTGGAAGATGGCGGAATGGCACTGCGCCTGGAATTCCTCCCCTCCAGCCTCGGCTACATCTCCCTCTCGCCGGCGGGGGAGACGACCATGATGGTGGATATCTGGCTCCCGGAAACGGTAGAAGTCGCCGCCGGGGATACGTTCCATCTGGCGCTCCTGCCCCACCCCCTCGTCCTTACGAGCCAACAACTCACCGCTGCCTCAACCGTCGTCTGGGTATCAATCCTCGATGGCAAGGAGATGCCGCTCGCCCAGTTCCACCTGGGCCCCCTCGAGCTGGAGCCCAACGTCCCCACCGACGTCGCAGTACCCCTGGAATCCAACGGCAGTGCACAGTTCCTCCGCTTTGAAGTAGACCTCTTCGAACCGGCTCTGCCCCTGGAGTCAATTATCACCCTCGACGTCGACTCGCTGACTTTCGCAACACCATAAGGCCATCCCGAACGGCGGCTTTGCCGCTCCGGCCTCTATGCTCGGCAACGTCATCCCGAACGGCGGCTTTGCCGCTCCGGCCTCTATGCTCGGCAACGTCATCCCGAACGGCGGCTCTGCCGCT
>CALGBT010000950.1 GCA_937884235.1 uncultured Pseudomonadota bacterium | reverse complement strand
ATCGGTCCGCCCCCCTCTCAGTCCCTACAGGTAGACATTCAGCAATTCAATTTCAAGAGCCTGTTCAGAGGGTCACTCAATTTCTACTAACAATACAAGAGAAAGTGTGGCAACATGCCCTTGGACAAGGATGACAAGACCGCAAAGCAGTGCTTGAATCTCCGTGCCAGCGGCGATATCGTTGCCGGGATTTGCGCCCACGGCCTCAACTGCCGGAAGGGAGGAGACTCGATGCCCCGCCGTTTTCGCCTATCACCTGACAAGCTCCTGGACATGGCCGGGGATTTCGCCACTGGCGTTTCGCTGGGCCTGAACCAGGACGACCAGGAGATCAAGGCCCTCATCACCTGGGTTGCCCCGTCGGCAATTCCTGAGCGGGAGGCGCTGGTGGTAGACCTGGGGGGAACCAGCGTGCGCGCCGCCCGGGTTGCCGTTGGGCGGGAGCCGGCCATCATTGCTGGACCCGCAGTTGCAGATCTGCCCATCGTCCGAGGCCGCCCCCTTTCTCGAGTCGATTTCCTGGCAGTTCAGACGGGACTTCTGGCTCAGGTTTGTTCCACCAAGCCGCTACCACTAGGCTATTGCTTCTCCTACCCAACTCGCTCCCTTGATGATGGCGATGCCATCTTGCTCAACTGGACCAAGGAGGTGCACGTCCCGGGCACCGAAGGCACTCGCATGGGGCGACTCCTGGTCAACGCGGCCCGGAGCAGCGGCATTCCCGTCGGCGCCCCCACGGTGGTCAACGACACCGTGGCCGCGTTGCTTGCCGGGCTGGCAGGAGAACCGGCGGACGGGTACATCGGGCTAATCGTTGGCACCGGTACCAACATGGCAGCGTACATGCCGTCGTGCGCCGTCACCAAGTTCCCTACGGGCCTGCTCTGGCCAACCCGCCTGCCCATCAATCTTGAATGCGGCAACTACTCACCGCCATGCCTCAATGAGGTCGACGATGTCGTCGATTTCGGGTCCAGTACTCCGGGGCAGCAGCGCCTTGAGAAGGCCGTCTCCGGAGCCTACCTCGGTCGCCTTCTGGCAGCCGCTGCACCGCAGGCCGGATTTGACGGTGAGGGCGGCTCCGCCAGCGTCGTCGAGAAAGCTGGAGGAAGCGGCCCACTAGCCCCCCTGGCAAGTGCCATCGTGAGACGATCGGCCGATCTGGTGGCTGCCTCGCTGGCAGGGCTGGTGACACTCCATCCGCGTCAAGCTCGCACCATCCGAGTCGTGGCCGAAGGTTCACTCTTCTGGGGAGCTCCGGGTTATGCTGGGCGGGTGCAACGCGTCGTCAACGCCTTGCTGCCCCAGCTGGGACGTGCCGAAACTGCGTTGGAGATTGTCCGGAGAGAGCAAGCCAATCTATTCGGCGCGGCACTGGCCACCCGCCCCTGAGACCTAGACTCCGGTGGACTCATGGAGCATTACCGTTGCCAGGCCGAATTGTGCCTCGATCTCGGCTTGAAGGCTCTCCATGCCAACGATTTCGGTAGCCGTGTGACCTGCGAAGAGGAGGTGAATTCCATGCAGTTCCCCGGCGATATCCGCGGCCAGCGACGGTTCTCCGGTAAGCAACGCCTGGGCTCCTGCGGCAACCGCGGCAGCCACTTCCCCGGGGCCGATAGAACCGGCGAGCACTGCCACGCGCCCTACCCGATTGGGTCCATGGGGCCGCACTTGGACGGGCTCCCCGGTCTGGGC
>CALGBT010000949.1 GCA_937884235.1 uncultured Pseudomonadota bacterium | reverse complement strand
GGATGTCAGCCACCGTCAGCCCTTCTCGCCACGCCACGGTACGATTGCCATTAACCGTAACCATCAGCTCTCCTGAGCATCCCGGACGACAGCCACAATCTCCGGCAGATCAATTCCCAGTCGCTGCAGCCGAGCCACCGTTGGGACTCCATCGGCGGTCCAACCACGGGCCTCGTAAACAACCTGCATGGCCGTCTCGTATTGCCCCATGCGATACTCCCGGAGGGCCGCGACTTTGGCTTCGGTGGACATTCCCTGTGGATCGATGCTGGCCAACTCCAGAAGCTGCTTGTCGTAGCGCTCCGCTCGGGATTCATACTCTTCAATTGTCACCGGACCCACGGCGCGATATGGCGGTAGATCCAACTTACGAGTGCCCTTGCCCAGCATGTACGACATGACTCGCTGCAACTGGTAGACTCGCTCCGATTGCTCCAACATCTTCGGCTCGTCAATGGCGATTCCTGTCATCCCTTCGAAGAACTTCCAGTAGCCGCGCACATGGGCAGACACCTTGGCCGGCTCGGCTTCCTGATGGTTCTTGGCGGGTACCACATCGTTCCAGCACAGCTTGCAGAGACCCATCAGCCCGAACCACGTACGGAAGAGCGGGAAGTAGTAAAGCGCTTGAGCTTTGTCCGCAAAGGTCGGAATCTGATTGTTCACCATATCCATGAAGATTAGCCAGGCCTCATCATGTTGCGGCCCCTTGATGGCCATGGTGTACCCGCACTGCTGCGCCAGGGATTCCTTGGAAACATACTCCGAGTACTCCAGCCCCTTCACTTCCATGCCGATATCCTGCAAAAACTTGGCATCTGCCCCGAATTCCCGACTCCACTTCCCCTTCAGGCGCAATATTCCCTGCCCTAGCTCAACGCCAAATCCTTCGCCGCGAGCCATTTGATGGAGCAGCTCCAAGACCACGTCTCCGGCCCCAAAGGGCAACTCCAAACCACCCGTATGCTCCGTTGTAATCTGCCCGGCCTCGAAGGCCTCCATGGCAAATGCGATGGTCGTCGCCACAGAGATCGTATCGATGCCATAGGTATCGCAGTAGAAGTTGAACTCGACTACGAAGTCGGGATCGAAGCAGCCCATATTGGTGCAGCCCCCAGCAGTTTCGTACTCGGGGCCGTCCACCGTGACCAGGTCTCCCTTGTAGGGGCCGGTCTTCAGTTCGAATCCGTCAACGGCCTTGGCACACGCCATGGAGCAACCTGGCCAGCACCCGTCCGCCTGCCCCTGGGTGAAGTACTTTGTCTTGAGCACCTTCGAGTCGACCTTATGCGCATCAGGGTGCGAACCATACTTGTAGTTCATCACGGGCAACAGGTCGTAAGCGTTCATCACATCGACGATGTTCGCAGTGCCCACCTCTCGCATCCGGCACTGCTCCCCATCGAGGGTGGCCATCTCAGCGTTCACCTTCATCCCTGAATTGCGAATCATGGTGGGGTCCAGGGGATGATTCAAATCGTCCACCACCTCGATGGCTCCGGTCGGGCAGACGTAGGCGCACGAGGTGCAACCGATACAGTGGGGGTCCACATCGCCAAATGGCATGGTGATGTGCCGCCCCGGCCCCCGACCGGCGAACTGCAGAACCCGCTCTAACACGAACTCACGGCAGGCCGAGACACAGCGGCCACAGAGGATGCAGGCATTGGCCGTATCGTCCTTTGGGGCGGCCGCAAACCGCGACGACTCCACGCCCATACGGCGGGCAATGGCCTTAACCGCCGCAACCTCCGGCCAACGGCCCAGATACATCTCTGCAAGTACCTTGCGATGCCCCACTACTGCCGGGGACTCGGTCTGCACAGTCAATGGCTCTTTCACCACCAGATTGCAGGCCGTGGCCATTCTCGTGGTGCCGTTGACCGTCACCTCGCAGGTGCACAGCCGACACTTGCCACCCGGCGTCAAATCCTTGTGCTGGCAAAGCGTGGGAATACGGAAGCCAGCTTCGCGCACCGCCGCCAGCAGCTTCGTTCCGGGGCGCACCAAAACCTCTTTGTCGTTGACTATGATGGTGATTTTCTCGCTCATGCCTGCACCTCCCGCCCTGCCAGGTGGGCATCGAACTCTTCCTCACAGGTTTCCAGAGCCCCCAGAATCGGCTCGGCGGCGTGCTTGCCGAAGGCACATAGGCTGGTGGCTCCAACGGTCTCTGCCACCGTCCGCACGAAAGTCCGGTCGGCCTCCGTGCCATGCCCCTCCACGATCTTCGTCAGCACTTGCACAATGGCGGGCAACCCTTCCCGGCATGGCGTACACGCTCCACATGAATGGCGGGCGTCCGCCGCCACCTCATCACGCAAGACCTCCACGTGGCAATGCGCCGACCCATCAGCCACCACAAAAGCCCCGGTGCCGCCCACTACTTCGCTCACCTGAGCCCGTGTAACCTCCGCAGCCGGCGTCTTCTCGAAGAGGTCAGCGAGTAGCCCCCAGGCTCCGGGCGCCAGATAGGCGCGCACATTGTCCGGCTCAAAGATCCGCTCCTCGCCAGGGGCAAAGAGCTGGCGCAGAACCAGGTCAGCCAACTCCTCTCGTACCCGAGGGCCGCCACCGTTGGGGCGCTTCTCGAGGGTGAAAGCCTCCCAGAAAGTAGCCAATTCATAAACCAGGCCGAGGGTCTGGCCGGTATGATGACTGATCTCGTCAATGGCCGCCCGGGAAATAAACCCGTTGGCATCCTGGATATCTTGAAGCATGTCCAGGAGACGGTTGGGGTCGGCCGAATAGCGGGCGATGCTCTCTCGCACCCCACTGACATCAGTGCCGCAGTCATCACAGACGCTGGTGGCGGCCGCCAGGGAGACCTTGCTCTCGGCGATGCGCCAGGCGGGAGTAATGCCGCGATTCCTGATCACCAGCGCCTTGAGCCCCTTGTCACGAAATACTGTGCCAACACCACCCCGTCCCGCCTGCTTGAGACGAGGTACCCGGCGACGCCAGTCGTAGAAAGAGAAGTTTAGAACGCCAAACCGCGTGTGCTGGGCGGCCCGCCCGGCAGCAACCACCGAGACGTTGCGTCGGTCCAGACGATCCTCAGCGTACATCTCCGTGAGCTCTTCCGCCAGGACGTGAGAATCAATGGACTCCTCCGGGGCCGTTTCGATGGTGACCTTGTGGTTCACGGCATCAATGTAGGCGATGACCTCCTGGGAGGACTTCCCCGTTACCATCAAGGCATCAAAGCCTGCGAACTTCAGGTAGGGGCCAAAATAGCCCCCGACATTGCAATCGATCATGGAATCGGTCATGGGTGAAATGGCCGTCACCAGAGTCTTGCCGGAGCCCGGGTAACTGGTGGTGCCGCCCAGGGGACCGGATGAGAAGCAAATTGGATTGCGCTCACTCTGCCAGGTTGTGGTCGCATCGATCTCGCGAAATGTCAGCCAGAGGTCAAGTCCCTTGCCACCTACCCACAGGTCCTTCATCTGCTGTGTTACCGGGTGGACTGAAATCTCCAAGGCCCCGATGTCGATGCGCAACCACCGGTCGGCATACCCACGGTTCAGTTCCTTTGCATCGAATTTGAACTCGGCCAAAACACGATGCGCAGCTTTCATCTCCGCCACAGTCCGACTCGCCATCCCATCCTCCACTTATGTTCAGAGACATCCATTGCTGGTCGTCGCCAGGGGCCCTTCAGCCCCAGTCCGAGACCCGCCCGAAACCGCCCGGAGTAGACCAGACCAAACCTCACAAATCAAGGGTTTAAAGATATTCGCAGCCGGCGCTAGTGCCTGCGCGCACGAGGGTGATGCGAGAGGTAACTGCGCCGCAGATCAGTGCGACTCAGGTGCGTGTAGACCTCCGTGGTACCGATGTCAGAATGGCCCAGGAGAGCCTGGACGACCCGCAGATCAGCCCCGTTGATGAGGAGATGAGTCGCAAAGCAGTGACGCAACATGTGGGGATGGACATCGGCCCGCAGGTCCGCGATCTGCGCGTATTTGCGGATCAGCTTCCACACCCCCTGCCGCGTCAGGCCTTTGCCCCTTCGGCTGACGAATACCCGGTGCCGGGCCTCTGCATAGCCACGGCTGGCGCGACTGAGGAGGTCTCCACGCGCTTTGGCAAGGTAGGCCTCCAGGCGCTCCACTGCCGACGAGGCCAAGGGGACCAGGCGCTCCTTCTCCCCCTTGCCCATAACCCGCACCAATCCGTCCCCCAGATAGAGGGCCTCGAGGTCCAGATTGCACGCTTCGGAAACACGAACCCCCGAAGCGTACATGAACTCCAGCAATGCCCTGTCCCGGAGACCTTCCAGGGTGTCGGTATCGGGGGCATCAAGCAGCGTGACCACTTCTTCTTCGCTGAGGATAGAAGGCATCCGGAAGGGCAGGCGCATGGACTCCACGAGCCCCGTCGGATCTACGGATACTTTCCCCTCCTCCAGCAGATACTTGTAGAACCGCCGGATCGAACTCAAGTTGCGAGCCCTGGTGCGCACCGCAACGCCTTCATCCAGGCGCCGCTCCAGAAACGCGATGATGGCCACACGGTCCGCGCGCTTCGGGCTACCGGTGCCGGTCTTCAACAGGAAACGCAGAAACTGCATGAGGTCCTGCTCATAGGCAACCACTGTCGCCGGCCGCAGATTCCGCTCAAAACGCACGTGCCACAAGAAGTCGTCCAACAACTGCTGGGTCCCTTTGGTCAACCTTTCCATTCAGTCTGATCCCCCGGCAGGACAGTCCACCTTGTCCCCCGATGTGACACTTTACACCCTACCGCCCACTCAGTCCTTTTTCCTTGCGTTTTTTTGACGACTATCATACACCGACTTACGCTTGCCAATTGGAAGGGAAGGCGCACAACCAAGCGTGCCTTCAAGCAGGAGGGAAGCACATGGAAACGCTCGCCACACTGGGAATCATCGCCTTTGGAATCGTCCTCGCGGTAGGTCTCTCCTATGCCAGTATGCAGGCGGTCGTCTCGTTGATGCCCTCCACCTCACGTCTCGACCAGGAATAGGGAGTCGTGGAAGCTCTTTCCACCTCCGAAATCCAACAACGCCTCCTCAATCAGTCAAAGACAACAATTGATATCGCAATCATCGGCGGCGGCATCGCCGGCGTCGGAATCGCCCGTGATGCTGCCCTACGAGGATACGGTGTGGCCTTGCTGGAGCGAGGTGATTTCGCTTCTGGCACTTCGAGTCGCTCGTCCCGCCTGATTCACGGCGGCCTACGATATCTGGAGCACGGCCGCCTCGGTCTGGTCCACGAATCGGTCACTGAGCGATGGCGGTTGATGAAGCTAGCGCCTCACCTTGTCGCCCCTCTGCCCTTTGTCTTCCCGATCTACGCCGGCGAACGGCCTCGCCTCGGTACCATCAAAGTGGGTACCTGGCTCTACAGCATGATGGCGGCGTTCCGCACGCCGGGGCCTCGTGGCAGCTACCGGGCTGCGGCCCTTGGGAACCTTGAACCAAGCCTCCGTCAGGCCGGACTTGTCGGCGCCGCCAGCTACTACGATTGCGCCACCAACGATGCCAGACTCACCCTGGAAACAGCCATTGATGCCGCCCAGTGTGGGGCCCAGCTCTTTCCCAGAACAACTGTCACTGGCATGAGCAAAGAGGGCACTGGTACGGCCCTGGAAGTCAGGGAAAGCATCAGCGGCTCCTCGGCCATTCTGCATGCCCGAGTGGTAATCGTTGCCGCGGGCCCGTGGACCGACGAGGTGTTGGGCATCGCCCGGCCGCAGACGCCGGGCTGGCTCCGCCCCACCAAGGGGGCACACATTGTCCTGCCGCAGTCCAAACTCAAGCTCAACCACGCCATCGTCATGAAGTCGATTCAGGGCGACCACCGGGTAACCTTCGCGGTTCCCTGGATCACTCACACTTACATCGGCACCACCGATACTGACTGCCCCAACCCTGACGACGGCCTCACCGCTACACAGCATGACGTGGACTACTTGCTGAATATCGCCAACCACTATTTCCCCGAGGCTGACCTGGCCCCTCGCGACGTGGTCAGTACATGGGCCGGAGTCCGTCCCCTGGTGGCCCCCCATGACGAGGTCGCCCGAGAAGATGTAGACCCCTCAGATGTCTCTCGTGAGGAGCGCCTGCTGACCTATGACAACCGCCTCGTAGTGGTCGCCGGAGGCAAGCTCACAACATTTCGAGTGATGGCTAAGAAGACAACAGATAAAGCCGCTAAATTACTGGCATTGCAGGGCATCGTTGCACGTCGTGGCGGGGCCACGAAGACGAGAAGGCTGCCGGGTGCGGAAGGCCTCGACAGTTGTGCCGCGTTGGGGCACCGATTGGCATCCGACCACCCTACCCTTCCATCGGACTGGCTCTACTATCTTGCCAACCGCTACGGGGTCAGGGCCACCGCCATCGCCAATCTCGCGGCCCAGGATCGCAATCTGGCGGAGATGGTTCCCGGGTGCACCACGCTGAGAATGGCGGAGTTGCATTTCCACGTCCGAGACGAATTTGCCACCACCATTGAGGACGTGCTCCTGCGCCGTACGTACGCCCACTTCAGAACCGCCGACAACGGGTCCGCTGCAGCCGAGGCGGTGGCCAATGTCTTGCAGCAGCATGGCTTCCTTGCCCAAAGCGAAGTCAGTTCCGCCATGGACAATTATCGCCGCCGCTTCACGTCACTACCATCCTGAACAGCGGATGCGGAGCTTGGGGTAGTCGGAATAGCAATTGCCCAGATAGATGTGAAGGTTGCCGTTCTGGTCCGGGTAATCGGTCTTCCAGGTATAGACGTTTGATGCGCACTGGGTGCTGGAGGACATGGCACAACTGCGATAGTTTCCCGGAACGGACCCGCTGCCACTCTGGCAGGTGCTGTAGCTCGTGTCACCTTCGGTGGCCAGGGCGCACCAGTTGGGGCAGTTGCGCTTCTCCGAATCGTTGCCATAG
>CALGBT010000948.1 GCA_937884235.1 uncultured Pseudomonadota bacterium | reverse complement strand
GAAACCGGCCGATCTCCCCACCGAGAAGGTCGAAGAGAAACCGGCCGATCTCCCCACCGAGAAGGTCGAAGAGAAACCGGCCGATCTCCCCGCAGAGAAAACTGAAGAGAAGGTAGAATAGGCTGGAGCGGAAAGGTGCCTGATAGAATCCTACGCAGGAATTGACTCTACTTCTATGATCAATTTGAGGCCTGCCCTGACCATCTGCTGTGCGATGGCTCTCTTGCTGACCGCATGTGCGGTTGCTGGCCCACGCACCAATGACTGGGTTGCTGCTCTGCCGGAGCGCCAGGAAGTGGGCGAATTGTTCCTGGGCAGTCTGCCCGAAGAGGTGACCTGCCAGTGGGATGTGCTTTTCGCCTCAGGGCAGAGCACTCCTCTTGATGGAGAGATCCGGGTGCTCCTCACCGCCAACCCCGAGCGCTGGGGGTTGTCAGATTGCGATGCCTTGCTGCGGGTCTGTGCGTCAGGCATTCTCCTGCGAGACCACGGGTTGGCCCACTGGGGGGATCGGTGGCAACGTTTTTGCGAGCACGGGGCGCGTTGCCGGTCGCGTCGTGATGAGATGGCGGCCCTGGCCAACGAAGCCACGCTCTGGGAACCTCCAACCATTCTGGCGCCGCGGTCGGGGTGGAGCGAAGCGGTCCGGCGCTATGCCCTTCATCTGGCCCAGCATGATCCTGAGCTCGCGAAAGCACTGCTTCGGCAGCGACTCCTCACCAGGGAAGAGGCTGCTGACCGCTGCCAGGTAGCGGTTGAGTATGCGCGGATGGTGGCTGCCACCATGCTTGACTTGATGGCGGGTGACCAACGAGCCCTTCGCTTTGTCGCCGGCGAACTGGCGCGCCCGGACGTGGTCCCCGAGACTTTCCGGCAGCGGTTAGTTCCCCATACCGCTGCCTATGAGAATCTTACCGGAGCCTACAACCGCTACCGGCAGATTGTGGCCGGCGGAGGATTCAAAGAGCTGCCTGGGGGCTACCTCCAATTGCGTCGCAGTAGCAGAAAGGATTCTCGGCATCGGGTCCTGGCCAACCGGCTCGTTGCTGAGGGACTTTTCGCCCCCCCCCCAGCCGGCGCCGGGCCCCTTGCCTTCGGGACTGCCCTCGAAGGAGCCGTGAAGCGCTTCCAACGCATGCACCATCTAACGACAACCGGGGCTGTGGGTCCGGCAACTCTGGCGGCCCTCAACGTTTCCGCCGAGGCCAAGGCCGAGGCCCTGCAGCGCGCCCTGGCTGCCTACCGGCAGGCGGTCCCGCCCTGGGAATCTACCTTCATTTACGTGCAGATGCCGGCAGCTTATCTGGAGTACTACGTGGGTGGAGTCCGGCGTCGCCACCAGCGAGTTGTCCTGGGGCGCCCCGAGGAAGACACTGAAGGGACCAGGACCATGGCAACCCCGGTTCTGAACTCCGCCATCACCGCGGTGATCTTCAATCCGGAGTGGCACGTCCCGTCGGCCATCGCCCACAATGAGCTCCAGCCACTCCTGGAGAATGACCCGGGGTACCTGACGCGCAACCACTTCAGGCGGGAGGTGTCAGGCAAGGACCAGGTTCGCTACGTTCAATCATCTGGGGACCACAATGCCCTGGGCAGGGTCAAATTCCATTTCGCCAATTCCTACGACGTCTATCTGCACGATACCCCACGGCAGCGCTCCTTCCGTCTTCCCCGTCGCCTGCTTTCCCATGGCTGCGTCAGAGTGGAGAAGGCGGTCAAGTTGGCCGCCATCATGCTCAACCTCGATCAAGGGTTCAACTGGGCGAAACTCCGGGAGGTCCTGAAGTCAGTCGAGACCACCGAATTCCAACTCAGGACCCCCATTCCAGTCCACCTTGTCTACTCCAGCGCGGCCGTCGATGCCGATGGAAACCTGCATTTTATGCCCGATCTTTATGGCCGAGAAAGTATTCCATAACATCGTGGAGCACCGCCTGGCGGTCCGCCCAGAGAGCGGAAAGGGAGAGGCGCAGGCCAGGTTCGATATAGCAGGATTGCCAACATTTGTCGCATCCCTTCGATTCCTTGCGGTGAGACGTCAGGTTCGCAGATTGCCAGATTTCGCTGAACTCCTGGGTCTTAATGTTGCCCGCCGGCCGGGCCAGTGTATAGCAGGGGTAGACCTCGCCAAAACCATTGATATCGCACACGGTCAAACCGGCCTGGCAACGGACGGTGAGCGGGTCTCCCCGATACCACCTCTCAATGCCATCAAGATAGGTGCGGCTGTTGGTATGCAGGCCCATCTGCCCGGCGCGCTCCATGACCAGCCGTAGAGCCGTTGCCAGTGCGGCGATGTCATGGTTGCGGGGCATCAATTTGTCTTCCTGAACGAACTGGTTGAAGGGGTAGCACTGATGGTAGGGCAGCAAGCGTAGCTGGCTGGCTCCCAGAGTTCGGGCCAGCTCCGGCATCTGCGAGAGCAACTCCAGGTTAGGCCGGCAAACAAGGGTGTTGACCCCGGTGCGGGCTCGGCCTGCAGCCATTTCACTGAACATCTGCAAACCTGCCGTAGCCTTGGCGAATGTCCCTGGCTTGCCGCGGATGGCATCATGGGTGGCGGCATCGGGCCCGTCGATGGAGACCAGCAGTTGGTCCAGGCCTGCCGTCAACAAGCTGTCGCACCGTTCCTTGGTCAGGAGGGTGCCGTTGGTGGTCACCGTGACGTGCAGCCCGGCCCCCTTCAGTCCATGGATGATCTCCGGCAGGTCCGCTCGCAAGAGCGGTTCGCCGCCAAAGAGGTCGACGGCCAGGAGGCCCTTTGGGGCCAGCCCGGTCAGGACCTCCAGGAGCCGGTGCCCAGGTACTTCGCTGGCGGCCAGGTTCTCGTGCTGTTGGGCGGTCATCCAGATATCACAATGCTGGCACTTCATGTTGCACCGGCGGGTCAACTCGACGTAGACCATAAGTGGCGCGGGCGGGAACTTGCCGAGCCAGTCGTAGGTCGCGGCGCGAGCGGTATTGGAAAGGGCGCGGGCCAGACGCAAGCTGCGACCCAGGCGACTCATGGGGACCGCCAGAAGTAGCGTAGCAGTGCCTGGTTGCCGGTGAATTGCTCAACAAGCATGCTGCCGGCCAGATTCGCCATCAGTGAGATGTCCAGAATGCACGAGGTGTAGCAGTCGACTCCGGGACTGCAGCCCGCCGCTTCATGCCTTATGGCGTCGGCTTCAGGAGAGTGCCAGAGTTGGTCCAGAGAGGCCTCCCGAATATTGCCGGCGGTTCGCTCCTTGGTCCCTTCCCACCTGGGGCAGGGGACAAACAGTCGGCCGCTGGAATCCACGGTGAGCAGCAGAGATAGGGGGCGACAGGTGAACTTGCGCGTTTCCGCGATGTGCTGGAAGTAGGCCGCTGGGGTGAGCAGTACGTCCCGGTATTGCTCACGCAGCACCAGCATACGGCGAGCTGCCTCTGCGGCCCCGACATGATCGTAGGCGGCAATCTCCAGCGCACTTGATTCACGGGTCAGAAGCCTGACGTGGAGTCCTGCCCCAACGGCCCTGGCCA
>CALGBT010000947.1 GCA_937884235.1 uncultured Pseudomonadota bacterium | reverse complement strand
CCGGCCCCGACAAAATCGAACTTCGTCAAGCGTTCTTCAAGGCTTTCGGCCAGCTGGGAAAAATCAGTGCCAATGAGCAACCGCTGAATCTCCGCCGCCGCCGCCGCCGCCTTGAAATTGCGGTTATTCAGGTGGCCCTCCAGCTTCTGCAGCCTGTTCTCCAGCTCTTGGGGGCCGCGGTCCCGGGGGAGCAGCTCTTCCACAGTCAGTTCATTGGCCAGCAATTGGTCAACTTCAGCCAGGACCACCTCCAGCTCCTGCCGCAACAGCTCCAGCAGGTCTCCCGGCCCGACTTCTGCGCCATCCGCGGCCAGCGCGCGTTCTACCCGTTCAGCGGCCTCGGAAAGCTCTCGGGCACCAAACACCAGGGCCATGCCCTTAAGTGAGTGGGCCGCGCGTTCGGCGTCTTTGGCCTGGCCACTCTCAACCAGTTGACGAATCTTGTCGGCGGCCCCGGCATGGTCCTCACGAAACTCCGTCAGGAGCTTGGTGAGGAGTTTGCGATTGCCGCCCACCCGAGTGAGGGCTTCCGGCAATGACAGGCCTCGCACCGCCCCATGGTTCGGGTCGGCACGCAGCTCCGGCACCGGGGCATCCACAGTGTGCGTAGTCCAGCGAGAGAGGGCGTCGAAGAGCAATCGGGCATCGATGGGCTTTTTCAGGTAGTCGTCCATACCCGCTGCCAGGCATCGGTCGCGGTCCCCCTTGAGGGCGTGGGCGGTCATGGCGATGATGGGCACGGAGCGCCGTTCAAGGGGCAGTCGGGCAAGCCGCCCCGATGAGGGCAAAATCAGTTCCCCGTTACGGATCGCCAGAGTCGCTTCGCGGCCGTCCAGCACAGGCATCTGGACATCCATTAGGACCGCATCGAAAGATCCCGCCTCCAGGGCGGTAAAGGCTTCTTCACCGTTGCCGGCCAGACTTACGTCAACGCTGGCCAGTTCCAGAATCTCCTGGGCAACTTGCTGATTGATGGGGTTGTCTTCTACCAGCAATACCTTGGCGAAGCGACAGCTCCGGGCGGCAGTCGATTCCCCGAGACCGGCCAGAGATGACTGGCTCGAAGCCTCGGAACTGTAGCCCAGAGCGGTGAGAATGGCACCGGAGAGCTGTGCTTGCTTTACCGGTTTTGAGAGCACCTTACGGATGCCTGCCGCCAGCGCCTGCTCAACGATCTCTTCGCTGCCGTAGGCGGTCAACATGATGGTCGGAATGCGCCGCAAAACCGCGTCTGCTTTCATCTGCCGGGCGGCCTCCAGGCCATCCATCACCGGCATGCGCCAGTCCATGATCACCAGGTCATAGGGACGAATCGTGGCTGCACGCCGCAACTCGGCGAGGGCCAGCTTGCCGTTGGCCGCGACGTTGGCGTGGAGGGAGAAACTCGTCAGCAGTTCCACCAGGTAACGCTGGGTTGCGGTGTTGTCCTCGACGACCAGAACGAGGCTGCCAGCTGCCTCCCCTGGAAGTGACTCGCTCTGATCGGTAAGCTCCTCGTCGACCACCTGAACCTCCGCGTGAAAGGCGAAGGTCGCCCCCTTGCCGGGGACGCTCTGGACGTCGAAGGCCCCTCCCATCAACTCGACCAGCCGCAGGCAGATGGCAAGGCCCAGCCCGGTGCCTCCGTACTTGCGCGTCGTGGAGCTGTCAGCCTGGGTAAAGGAATCAAAAAGACGTTCCAGATGCTCCTGGTCAATGCCGATGCCGGTATCCTCAACGACGCAACGAAGAATCCCCCGGTCTCTTTCTGTCAGCTCGACGGACACGGTCAGGATGATCTCTCCGGTGTCCGTGAATTTCACCGCGTTTGAGATCAGGTTCACCAGGACCTGCCCTAGACGCATGCCATCGCCCTGCAGCCAGCGGGGAACTGCAGGCTCCACGGACAGGATCAATTCCAGGCCCTTTTCGGCAACCGCCGGCGAGAACATGTCGGCAATGCCGTCCACGATCTCCCGCACGTCGAAGGGGGCTGACTCAAGCTCCAGCTTCCCCGCTTCGATCTTGGAGAAGTCCAGGATGTCGTTGATGATTCCCAGCAACATCTTTCCGGCATTGCGGATCTTGCGGAGATAATTGGCCTGCCGGGAATCGGGGTTGGCCAGGAGGGCCAAGTCCGAGAGGCCGATGACGGCGTTAAGGGGAGTCCGGATCTCGTGGCTCATGTTAGCGAGAAACTCACTTTTGGCCTGCGTCGCGGCCTCTGCCAATTCACGTTCCCGGCGCAGCTCTACCTCGCTTCTGCGCAAGCCTGCAACATTCTCTTCAAGGTGGTTGAGGGAATCCTCCAGGCGCTTGCTCATGTCCTCGATGCCGATGCGCAGCGTGTCCATCTCCGGCAACTCAAGAGTTGCTACCGCGGTATCGAATCGCCCCACGGCCAGCCTCCCGAGGACGGTTGCAAGGTGGTCGATGTCCCCAAGCAGCCTGGCACGAACACTCTGCTGTCGCTGGCGATTGGTGCGCGCCTCGCAAAGGAGGGCGTTGACCTCCTGGTACAGTGCCTCCAAGCCAGGTGCGTCCATCTTGCCGAGAGTGACCTCGTCCGTGCCGCGATAGCCCTGCGCGCGCAGCTTCGCAAGCTGTCTGGCCAACTTCTCTGTCTGCTGCAAATCCATTCGCACACCGTTATCGCTGAAGTTGCTGTCCGTTATCCTGCGAGCCGGTCTTGCCAGTCAACGACATGCTCGTTGATGGTTGCAGGTGGGGCCATCACGAAGGTGCATTTGTCGTGTCCAGCGGCGCGGCAGGTGATCTCCTTAGCCACCAGTTCTACGCCGAAGCTTACCTGGCACCAGCCCGAAGAATAGCCTGCGTTCATATGGCAGACGGGGCGGGGCGACTGGATTCCTTCCCGCAGGTAAGAATCGGCTTCGAAAGAGTAGGGGTGTTCGTAGAGCAAGAAGAAGGATTCGTCGGTTGCCGGTGCTGATTCCGGGAGAATGTCGACAAAGGCCCAACCCACGAAGGCGAAGTGCACCGGCCCTGCCGAGAGAGCTTCCGGGCCTCGCTCAAGCGACAGTTTCTCAATGAAGTACTCGGCGTCCTTGGTGCCTGCCGCTCGCCCCAGGCTGAATGCCAGCTTCTCCGCTGCGAGGCGGCCGTATTCTTCTTCGAGGATCTTCCTCAGTTCGATGCTGAAGGTGGCGGCACGGGCAAGAATGTATCTCTCCCCACTGATGGTCAGTTGGCCAACCTCAGGCTGACTCTCGATGCCTGAGAAGAAGCCTTCCAGGGCACGTTCAGACGCGCAGAATAGAGGACTGAATGCATCAGGGCAGCGGACGAATCGGGGCTTCTCAACACACATGCGGTCTCCTCAAGGTGATGTCGCACAGATTCATTTATGACATCCGATGGCGTTGCGCGCAACAAATGCGAAAAACGAGTAGTTCTGACGGCCATGCGGTGGGGCCACCTTCTGCCCCACGCGATGGCCCCAGACAAGTCATGGGGAATTCCAAGGTGAATATAGTGCCTCGCTGCTGCGTTCAATGGCCCACGTGCGACAGCAGAGAGCGCACTGACAATCCACCCCATGGAGGCTGTCATGAAAGCTCTTGTCAGAAGCATTGTGATGGTTGCGATACTTGTTCCCTTCACCGTCAACGCTGCCCCGGCAAAGAAACCTGGCAAGAAGGGTGGCCCCAACTCAGTTGAGATGGAATCCGAGAAGAAGCAGAAGCAGGGCAAGCAGGGCAAGCAGGGCAAGCAGGGCAAGTCATACAACGGCAAGAAGAAGGGCAAGAAGGCGACGGCCGTCTTCGTCGTACAGAAGGGGCATCGCGAAAGTGTCAATGAGGCCCGGCGTGAGCGTGCCCGTCGGCAGGCTGTGGCCAACGAGCGCCGTAGAGTTGCGGCACTCATGGCGGGTCACCACGTCGTCTATACCCATAACTGGGTTGTCACCCCTCGCGTTGCCAGTGATCGGGCCATGCGTGGCATAGTCCTCGACCTTGAGTTGGCCCGTGGCCCGATGACGAAACTCGACATCCTACGTCATGCTTCCGCCCAGAGGTACTTCACTGTTCGCCAGGCCCGCGTGTTGCTGCGGGAGTTCGGTAGCCAGCAAGTGCGGCTGGAGGCCCTCAAGGTGCTGCGTACCAAGATTGTCGACGGGCGAAACTTCCACAAGTTGCTGCGGGTCTTCAACGGCCACAACGCCAAGGAAAGCGCCGCCATGATGCTGGCACAACTGTAACCTTCCGCCTCTCTTCCCACGGTACCAGCCAACGTCATGACCCGACTACCGCCCCAGCCCCAGCCAGTCCAACAGCCGGTCTTGCCGAGAGCAGGTCAGAGCAGCGAAACGTAGTTAGTGGTTCGATGCATGGGGTTGCCCACGTGTAGGTAGAATCTGATACCTTCAAGAAGGGAGAATCGATAGAGCCGTTTCTCCTGAAATGACATCCACAATCTCGCCGGGCGTGTGAGGCGCTGGGGAAGCATTCTTACCAGCGGAAGGACCAAAGCATCGGGGAGGTAGTGTAGCAGTGGAGCCAGATTCGCAAGATTCTCGAAGGCGCGGGGCTCGCCCACCCGGTAGAACGGTCCGTATGGGTTGTTGTGAAAATCGATGCGAGCCTGGTAATTCTCCGCCAATTCCGGGGCGACGTGGCCAGCCAGGGCGGCCTCACGAGTCATCTCCGTTCCCGGCAACGGCACGGCCATCATGATGCGGTGGGCATGGGCCCCCAGGTTCTTGCTGAAACGAATGGTTGCCAGTGAATCTGCCGGCTGCTCGCCTGGGAGTGCGAGCATGAGGAATGTTACCAGCTCCATTCCGGCCCCTATGACCGCAGCTGCGGCGCGCTCCAAAACGCGATCCGGAGAGGGCTTGTGCAGAATGCGAATTCGCCTCTCTTCATCAGCCGTTTCCACGCCTACGGCGACCACCCGACAACCGGCTCTGGCCAGGGCTCCGGCGACCTCCTCGTCCATGCGGTCGGCCGAAGAATTGCAGGAGAATGGCAGGCCGATGCGGTCCGGATACTGCTGGGCAAAGGCGTGCAGCCATTGCCGGTCTGTAACGAAAAGATCATCAGCGAAGTGGACCCAGCGCAAGGTGCTCGCCTGCCGCACAGCTTCGATCTCGTCCAAAACTCGTTCCACCGACTTGCGGCGGACAAATCCGTCATCGCAATAGAGCTTGCGGACATGCTCGTTGTGACAGAATGAGCAGCGGTTTTCGCAGCCCCGTCCGGTGGAGAATTTCTTCCACGGGAAGGCCTTCAGAAAGGGGTATCGATAGTAGATTTGACGACTTGGCAAGGGCAGACTGTCCATGTCGTCCAGTCTGGGGCCAACGCCGTTATCCCGGGTCTTGCCATGGTGTCGCACCCAGATCCCAGGAATGTCATGGGCAGGTACCCGGGAGGCCAGGCGATTGGCCAACTCCGTCACCGCTATCTCCGCCTCGCCAACCAGTTGGTAAGTGATGGCCGGCTCTTCCATGAGGTCCGGCGAGAGGGTCGGGTGGGTTCCGCCAACGAGCAGCGGCACCGTTGGCAGGAGGCTGGCAATGCGCCGGGCCATGGCCACCACCCATTGCGCGCCAAAGACGTTGCAGGGCAGGATGACCAAATCGGGCTGGGCTCGACGGAGGCTTTGGTCAAAGCGCCGTTCT
>CALGBT010000946.1 GCA_937884235.1 uncultured Pseudomonadota bacterium | reverse complement strand
CACGAGAAAGCGGGCATTGCAGGCATCTATGAGCTGCACGAGTTGGAAAACGGTGGCCTCGCCAATGAGATGATAGAAAAGGTCCCGGTTGGTAAAGCGCCCATCCTCAAGATGGAGATACCCCCGTCCTTCTGCGTCGTAATTGCCGTGGCCCGCGAAGACAAAGTAGACAACAACTTGTTCGCCGCTGCGGGCCAGACGATGCGCCTTGTCCACAGTTCGCGCAACGGCCTCGAGGACGTTGGCACGGGTCGGGGGTAGCGATTGGGCAGCGCCAGCAGCAAAGAGAACTGATGATTCCTTGTCAGCAGCCACCAACAACTCAAGCCCGTCGACCACCGGTGCGAAGAAGCGAGCATACTTGAAGGCGTCGTCATCAGCATACTTCAGGGGTTCCAGGTCACCATCAACTGCGGCGTTGTTTCCCACCACCACCGCTAATCGGTGTTCACCCGCCCGGGCTGGCAGCGCGCACAGCAGGAGCGTGAAAACCATGCAGATGTTCGCTCTCATCGCTTCCCTCCGCAGGTGATAATACGAGTCTGTTGAACCGCCGGCAAGACTCCTCCTCCAAGATCGGCGGCCAGCGCTGCAGCGCCCTCCCTGGGATCAGCAAGCAGGCTACCCATGTGCCGAGGCAGCAGTTCATCAACCGCTCTCCAGGCCAGGGGGTCAGATGAGAAAAGGGCCACTACCACGAGCGAACCGACCTGGTGTCCCTGCTCGAGATCGATCTGATAGGGGACGGCGACGGGCTTTCCGAATTCTTCTAAAAGGGGATAGCTGTAACGCTCCGCGGGCAGGGGGGCATACCAATGAGCGGTTCCGCTCTCGTCCACGCCAAAGACAAAGTAGCTGCGGAAACTCGATTCCCGGCGATTCACGTAGAAGCGAAGGAAATCCTGCAAGCAGATGCCGTTGCTCTCCACAACCTCATACTCCGCCCCGTCATGGTCGACTCCGGAGAGGCCGAGGCCGGCTCCCGGAAGAGTTCGCACCGCCCCCCTCTCCTGCATGAGTTCGTCGGGCAAGCGAGTCCCCTCCGGCAGGTACTGCCACGGCGCGACAACCAGCAGAACCAGCGCCGCTGCCGCCAGACCGGCCGCCAATCGCCAGCTGTACCAGCTCGCGGCCGACGGTCTCTGTTGCCGTTTGGGCAACTGTCCCAGCACCTCGCCAAAGAGCAGGTTCGACTCAGTTGGCAGGGGCTCATGGGGCTGGTTGCCAGCGGCCAGCCGGCGCAGTGCCACGGTCCGGTCATAGACAGTGCGGCAATCGTCACATTCCGCCAGGTGGTGACGCAGCGCGGCGGCCTCAGCGGCGGGCATGCGCCTCTGCCAGCGGGCATCTATGGCGGTTCGTGCCCGTGCGTGATTCATCTTTCCTTGGTGGCTCACGGCTCAAGTCCATGGTCGCGCACGTAGCGCCGAAAAAGCCCCTCGGCCCGCTTCAGCCTTTTCCGCAGGCGGTGCCGTGTACATCCCAGTTTGACTGCCAGCGCTTCCTCGGACAAGCCCTCCCGATGGTAGCCCAACCAGGCGGCTCGCTGGTCAACATCGAGGGTGGCGGGGAAGCGACGCATCACTTCTATCTCCTCCTGCCGCAGGAGACTCTCTTCGGGGCTGCCATCGCCTTCGGCTTCACCTTCGTAGTTGCCGCCAAGCTCCACTACCGGCTCCCGTGACCGACGCCGGAGGCTCCGGCGCAGCAGGTTGCGGGCGATGCCCAGAAGGAAGGAACCGTAGGGAGTCAGACCGTCGTAGCGCTGCCGGCAAGAACTCTCAAACGCAGCCAGAAAGGTGCTCGCAATCAAGTCGTCGACGTCGGCGGGGGAGCGCAGTCCCGGCCAACTCCCGAAACCACGGTGGGCCAGGGAAGCAACCAGGGGACAGTAAGCGTTCCACACCGCGACCATCGCTTCTTCCTCTCCTTCCCGAAACCGCGCCAGCAAGCGGCGGTCATTGCTGAGTAAGTCTTCGACCATGCCTCCACTCTACCATATAGTTGCAGCGGCAGAACCCGGTCGTTGAAGTTTTTTTCACTGGCAATGGAGCAGAGGGTGAGAGGCGTGCATGGGTTGTGTTTGTGCCTACTGCGAAGAACCCCCGAAGTTGAACGATGGCAACCAGGATCGTGTCTGGCTTTCGTCGGGGTGTGATTCGGCGAAGGCCTTTACCTGGTGGGCGAAGGCCTCCAGTTTCGTCTCCATTTCTGAACTGTCTTTGCCGGTATAGACGAGAGTCAATATCGGGATGTTGTCGTGGTCTTTGCGGATACGTTCTGTGAGGGAGGCGGAAACAGTTCCGAGCATGCAATGGAAGGAGATGGCGTTGATGATGCCGTGCGCGCCGCGGCTGGCGAAGTCCACCATCTTGGCCACATTCAGCAGCACTGTCTCATTGGCATTGCGGTCGACATATGGTGTGGCCATGGCCAGGACGTCTTTGTAGCCGGGCTCTGCAGCGCGTTCGACCCTAAGACCCAACTGGTAGCGAACTCTCATCAACTCCCACTCCTTGCGCATGGAGAGATAGGAAGCACCTGCGGCTTCTTTGTAGCGACGCTCATCCATGGCCCAGTCGATTTCACGCCGAAAACCAAACCCGGCACTGTCGGTGAGAAAGGGGGCAGGCCAGACCTCAAGGCCCAGCGCCTCCAGCCGGTGGAAGAGGTTCCTGTTACCGAAGGAGTGGATACGAGTGTAGATGTCGCCGGCAACACCCACCAGCGGCCGCCTCTGCGACCTGTCCAGGGGGAATCGCTTGAGCTCTTTGGCAAACCAGGCAAGGGCATCGCCGGGCCGGTCCACAGCCAGGAAATCCGAGAGG
>CALGBT010000945.1 GCA_937884235.1 uncultured Pseudomonadota bacterium | reverse complement strand
TCGCCGGTACCTGCGGCTTCAGAGTCTGCCGTTTCCGGTCAAAAGCCAGCAACGAATATGCCTCCAGCAACGCAATCTCCACGTTGTCATGACCGATGCCCGTCCCCATCACCGTTACCCGCTTCCCTCCCAAAGTCCCTGTCAGGGTCACGAACTCCCGATTGACGCACTCATAGTCAACGTGGTCAAACCGCTCGGCCACCAGGTAAGCCCGCTTCGGGTCCCCCACCTGAAAAATGGTCGGTGCAATCTGCCCCGCCCGCACGCCAATGTGGTACGCCTTTCCGTCCGCAACAACGATGTCTGATTTCATCTCCGCCTCCGGCGATCATCTTAGCTCATGAGTCTCGTTCGCACCACCCATGCCCTTGCCGTAGCCCACCCCACCCGAACTCGAACACACCACCCAGGCCAATTCCGCCCAGCGCAGCAGCGGGTGTCCCGCAGTCTACGGAAACGTCACCACAACCTGCGCCTCACCCGGAAACTCAAACTCCTGCTCCACGCAAACCGCCGGCTCCAACTCCACTCCCTCAAGACCAGCATCCGCCAGGCAATCGGAACCTCCGAACCCATCGTCTGATTCAGGTACCGGTTGAGTGCGGTAACAGAACTTGATCTTGTACAAACCCGCCGGGGCACAGAACTCGTCCAGGCAGGTCAAAGCCACGCCACCGTCAGCGGCACAGGTATCCACGGCCAGCCGATATTCCAACCCCTTCCAGACCCATCCAAACTTGCCCCCCGCCGCCACTTCCCGGGGGGCCATGCACCAGATCTTCTCACAAGAGAAAGCCTGACAGGACTCGCAAGTGTCCACGCACCCATGCTCAGCCCGCACGCTCCCCCAATCTTCGCCTTCCTTCCGAAAGACCTGAACCGGATCGTCAATGCCCGTCAAATAGAGCAGCTCCCCCGAACCATTCACCAGCTCAACAGCCACCTGGCCCATCGGCTCCCCACAAGTCACAACAACACCATCACCATCCTCACAAGCCACCAGCACAATCAACCCCAGAAGACCCAACACCCCGTAGCGCATGGATACCCTCCACAATCTCACCATACCCCTACCCTACCACACCATCCACCCAAACCAAGCGCCGGTCAAGCCCGTCTAACAACGGGAGCGAAGCGCCCTGCGAACGGGCGGCAGCGCCGCCCTGCGAACGCCGGGCAAAGCCCGGCTGCCATCGGGAGCGCCAGCGACCTGCGCACGTGCGACACCGTCGCACTTTTTCCCTTGACACCCCCAACCCGCAATCGTATAAATCCACCTGTTGAAAATCTGCGGGAGTAACTCAGTGGTAGAGTGCAACCTTGCCAAGGTTGACGTCGCGAGTTCAAATCTCGTCTCCCGCTCCAGCGCAAAAATGCCGGCCTTCGTGCCGGCATTTTTTTTTGCGCTGGAGCGGGAGACGAGCCCTGAGCAAGGGAACATGCGCCTTTGCGGCCACCTCCACCTCTCCAGACCGAGTCGAACGGGCTTCGATAGGACCGCCCAAAATCAGCCTCCCCATGCGTAGTCTGAATTCTTGAGAATTGCCCCGCGTACAGTACGCGTACAAAACGCGTACAGCTCGCATTGCGGCGAACGGCAGAGACAATCGAGCACGAGGCCCGGTACTCGACATGGTGCCCCCATCGCCCGTCGGGCACTTCCCCCACGGGGGAAGGGGCGGAGGCAGCTCCTCACACGGGGCAACGCGCCGGCAAGGTCTGGGTGGCATTCACCGCGCGTCCTCCCGTGGGAGGACCACAGGAGGGCACCATGTCCAGCACGGCCCAACTCGAAGCCCCCGCTTACTCCCCCATCCCCCACCGCCTATTCGCCTTCGCCCGAGCAGTCGACTCCACCCTCTCAGGTATCTCACCCGAAAAGGAAACCGCCCTACCCGCCCGTTGCACTTCCCCAGTCAGCAGGTGAGCATAAATCTCGGTTGTGCGGGCATGCGAGTGCCCCAGAATACAGGAAACCAGGAACAGGTCCCCGGTCTCTTTGACCAGATGTGACGCATAGGCATGACGCAGCTGGTGCGGCCCGCCCTTAAGCCCAGCCTCCTTCACCGCCCGATTCCACGGCCGCTCAGGCCACATGGCCCACGGCAACCGCGTTTGCGGGCAGGTAAAAGCATGAGTCTTACCCATCTTGTGTCTTAGCAGAAACGGCCTCAGCACCTCGTTGACAGGCACCTCCCGCGCCCGGTTGCTCTTGGGCGTCCACGCTTCGTTGGGCTGAATGTGAATGACACCTGCCTCAAGATCAACGTCCTCACAAAGCAGCGCCACGGCCTCCCCCCTGCGACAGCCTGTGTTGGCCAGGAACGCCACCATGGGCAGAATCTCAGGGCTCACCCTGGAACAAGCCTCCAGGAGTCCCTGCACCTCCTCCACCGTCCAAGCAGGCTTGCGCCTCCCTCCCCGTTCAGTGAGTTTCTTGTACCGCGGAATGGTCACCGGGTACTCAAGGTCGATGGCACATTGCAAGATGGCCCTGAAGACTTTCAGGTCATCATTGACCGCCACCGGCTTGACTCCTTCACCCAGCCGGTCCTCCTTGAACTTCGCAATATGCTGGGGAGTGAATTCCCCGATAGGCACATGCCCAAAATGGGCCATGAGCCGGGCGACCTGATACTGCCGGTTGCGCCACGTACTGCTCTTCAAATGAGTCTCAGCATACCGCCGATAGTCAGTCGCGCAGAAGCTTGAGAAGCTCGGCGATTTTGGCGGCCTCACGACCCTTACCACGTCCGCTTCCTTTTCCAGCAGCATCTGGGCCTCCACCTTCCTTGCCTCCCCCTTTGTCCCCGTCACTATCCGATCCTTGCGAACGCCGTCGATGAAGACGCGCACTCGCCACTTTATCTTCTTTCCTTTCATTGGGTAGATTGCCATACGGGCCCTCCTTTGCTTCCGGTTGGCCAAACATCTGCTCCAGTCCCCAGACGGGCATCCGCCAGTGCTTCCCCACCTTCGTCGCTCCCGGGATCTCTCCCCGTTTGCACAACTGCCTCACGGTCTTGACGGGTATCCGCAAGACCTTGGCCGCCTCGACCGGTGTGAGTAGTTGCAGGTGGGATAGCACGGACTATCCCTCCAGACCTGGTGCGCCAGTTCAGCACAGTCGTTGAGCATCAAAGGCCCGTTACTTCCCCTATGTTGCAAAGCCGGATTGTCAAAGAGCGGGCTGGAGCCTGGCA
>CALGBT010000944.1 GCA_937884235.1 uncultured Pseudomonadota bacterium | reverse complement strand
TCGCCAGGGAACAACCGACGAGGGTGAGGATGAGCAGGATGGGGGAAGTCTCATGGGTGTGGTCTCCTATACTCGGTCCGCACCATCCTAGGCCACCCGGTGATCCCCTGTCAACTGGCTGAGAGTACCATCTCAATGCGGTCCAGGGCCCACTCAAGGTCTGCGGAGGAGAGCACCAGTGGCGGGGCGAAGCGAATGATGGTCTGGTGAGTCTCCTTGGCAAGGATTCCGGCTGAGCGCAGGCGCTCGCAGAATCCCCGGGCAGCTCCAGCCTGAGGGAGAATGTCCACTGCGTTGAGCAGGCCCCGCCCTCGAACCGCCCCGACGATGCCGTTGCCAATAAGCCCCTGCAAGCGACTTCTGAAAACCTTGCCGTGGGCCTCGGCCCGGGCTGGCAATCCTTCATCCATGATGACATTGAGTGCTTCGCGGGCCACGGCACATGCCAATGGGTTGCCCCCGAAAGTCGAGCCATGGCTTCCGGGGTCGAAGACGTCCATGACCTCTTTGGAAGCAGCCATCGCCGAGATGGGCACGACGCCGCCACCCAGCGCTTTTCCCAACACATAGATGTCGGGCCGAATGCCCTCGTGCTCGCACGCGAAGAGTCTTCCCGTGCGCCCCAATCCCGTCTGGATCTCATCGGCCATGAGGAGCACGTTGTTCGTGCTGCACAGCTCTCTCACCCTGGGGAAGTAGTCTGTTGGTGGAATGAGCACCCCGGCTTCCCCCTGGATTGGCTCCACCAGGAAGGCCGCGGTATTGGCGTTGATGGCTTGCCCGAAAGCCTCAATGTCGCCGAAAGGTACGACCCGAAAGCCGGGTGTCAGCGGTCCGAAACCACGCTGATTTGAGGCTTCGGTACTAAAGGAGACGATGGTGGTCGTGCGGCCATGAAAGTTGTTGGAGCAGACGATGATCTCGGCACTATTCTCAGGCACGCCCTTGATGTCATATGCCCAGCGCCGGGCCGCCTTGATAGCCGTTTCCACGGCCTCAGCCCCGGTATTCATCGGCAGGATCTTGTCCATGCCAGTGAGCTGGGCCAGTTGTTCACAGAAAGGACCGAGTTGGTCGTTGTGAAATGCCCTGGAGGTGAGAGTCAGCCGGTCCAGTTGGCGGTGCGCGGCGGCGAGGATGCGAGGGTTGTTATGGCCCTGGTTGACCGCGCTATAGGCGGAAAGCATATCCATGTATCGATTGCCTTCCACGTCTTCTACCCAGACTCCGTCTCCCTTTGTCAGCACCACGGGCAAAGGATGATAGTTGTGCGCACCAAAACGTTCTTCCAAGGTAATGTAGTCAGCAGCCTGCATGTCTCCTCCCCAAAGTCCCAAAGTCCCAAAGTCAATCCCGTTCAGCCACGGGTCCACACACCCATCCCTACGCTTTCGCCAGAGGTTTGTCAAAAGCGGTGGCAGTCTACAAGAACTGGACGGCATCCAGGAGGACCGCGGTGACATAGACCATATCCCCCACATCGGATACTTCAAGGGTAACGGTCACTGGTGTGTTGGTGAAGCCGGGGGGCAATTCGAAGAAGGCAGTGGACCAGGGTGTCATCCATACATCTGGGTAGTCGAACTCGACGTCAGCCTCGTCGAGTCCGATGTACTTGCCTCCGCATTTGGCACAGGCTGATTTGGGGCAGAGATCATCAATGGTCAGGTCCAGCAGCTTAATCTCCTGGAGGCCGTTAGAAACGGTAACGATGAACCGGTCCTGGTAAATGGAGCCGCACCACTCTGTGAACTCTGCTGAATAGAGCCGCCATTTGAAACCAACATGGTCTTTCTCCGGTGATGGGCAGAAGGTCTTCTGCAGTTTCCCCAACTCCAATTCCGAGAGTCCCGTGCCAACGAAGGCCATATACCAGCCCTGCGGGGCCACAGTCACGCCCATGTTGTGGATCACGTCGGCGTCTCCGTCGAAAGACCAGCCATCCAGTTCCCCGGCCTCAAAGCCGTCCATG
>CALGBT010000943.1 GCA_937884235.1 uncultured Pseudomonadota bacterium | reverse complement strand
CGTCACTGATACCACTGTCGCCGCCAACTCCCCAGTCGTTCCCGCCGACAATATTGACCACCGTCTTTTCCCCGACAAGTCTCTTGGCACGAGCTTCACGATCTGCTGCGGACATCACTGTGCGCTGTTCCGCCTCGGGTTCAGCGAAACTATCTTTGACGCGGTCTCCCAGGTCAGAGGTATCAATACTATCGGCGGCACTAGCCACCTCACTCAAGTCGTCCAGAGCTGCGCTGTCACCCAGTGCATCATCGGGTACCTCACCCTCAGACACGGCACTTTCCATCTCAGAGGGTTCCTTGGGCTTGTTCTCATCCTCGCCCGTGTCCTCCTTAATACCCTTGTCCTCTTCAGCCTTGTTGTCGCCCTTCTCTTCCTTCTTCTGCTCTTCTTTTGCTTTGGAAGCCTTCACCAGGGTCTGGAAAATTGCCGACTTCGCCTTCTTGGTCGGTGCCAGATAGCGCCCCGTATAACGCCACCAAAAGTCAGAGTAGCCGCCACTCCCGCCCAGCAAGAAGAGCGACAGCAGGAAAGTAGCCATAAGCGCCTTGTCAATACTGCGCCACCAGGCTCCCTTGGCCTCGGCCGGAAGCTGCAGCTTCGCCACTTCGGGCGGGGGCGTGACGAACTGGAAAAGCAACGTGACGTCCCCAAGCACGATCTTGCCGCGGGACTCTTCTGAGAGCGTGAATCTAAATTTGGCGTCCTTGCGCTGCGCCAGGCGTCGTTTGGCAATGGTCTTCAGGTCCACAACTTCGTCGCCTACCAGGATCTTGCCAAGCATGCCCTTCTCGAAGCAGAGGACGTAGTTGCCGCCCTTGACGTCGATGAGCGTGTAAGCAATGGGAACCCGGGGAGACGGAATCATGAACTTGTTCTTGGGGGCCTGCCCTATGGTAATCGCCTCCTTATGACGCAGGAGGCGCTCCTCTATGATGCGCCCACCCTGGACGATCCCCACGCGAAGAATCTTGCTCTGTTTTTTGTCCTTAGCCATCAGCAACGTACCATTTCCGTGCGTCGTCCCCGTTTTTGCATGCTCGGCAGCAGGCTCCATCCTCGAGGATGCAGCCTTGCCAACGAACGAAAGAAGCAAATATCAAGCCGCTGAGTTCCTTGCAAAAACGTACCGGGCGCTCAGGCCGTAACGGCCAGGCATCCCATGCATTTCCACTCCTAATTGCCACCCGTCTTCATGATGGCGAAGCGGAACTGCGACAAACCGCCCTTACCCCGAACACCAACCTTCCCTGCGGTATAGATGACCTCCATCAGCAACCGGAAAGGAATCTCCTTGTCGGCAACCAGTGTCACAATGCCCTTGAACTTCCGCTGCAAGGCCTCGTTCTCCTGAATCTGCTGCTTCACCAGGCGATCGAGTTCCTTGCGCAAAGGCTCAATGATCAGGCTATTGGGGTCAGACTTCTCTTTGTCCTGCTTGTCGACCTCAAACTTCACCTCTTTGCTGCAGATGTCGTCCGTGGGGTTGACCTCACACTTGTTCAACTTCTCGAAGTCTGGTTCGGTGCACTCGCCCCCATCTACCGTGCAGTTCACCGAGACAATCGCCTTGTTGTCCAAGACGATATGCGCACGAGTGATGACGATGGGAATCGAGTCGTCCTTAGGCGTCACGGAGGCAGTTGAATTCGCCAACTGCATGTGCAGCCCCTGGGTTACGTTAAGCGGGTCAGAAGTTGCAGAAATAATAAGAAACACGAGGAGAATGGTCATAATGTCCATCAGTGAGGTGATGGTCAGTCCGACCTTCTCCTCACCCCCCCGCGACCTGCGGCGTGCGATGGCCTCGTCTTTCTTGCGCTCTTCCCATTCCAAGTCGACCTCACCACCAGCTGCCTGGTTGAGCCCGGGAAGCCCTTGTTCACCTTTGTTCGCCATCGAAATCCTCCTTCTCGGAGTCCGGATCGTCAGTTAGCCTACAACATCACGAACACGATCTTTGGAAACATCTCCGCAGCAGTCGTGATTTCGTTTCCATCAGCATCAGTAGTCTTCAACTTCAGCGGCTTGGAACGCTCATACTCGCAGTGGCCGTCAAAAGCATCTTTGTCCAGCCGAGCTCGAACCGCATCAATGGTCCGGGCCATCACCTTCCACTGCACCATATCCTCGGCCCCGATATTTATGCTGTCGACCTCTTTGAAGTCGTCGCTCGCTTTGAGCTTGGCGACCTCCTTATAAAGGCCAGCATAGTCGTAATCGTCAAACTCGGGACCGGCACATTCAT
Organism: uncultured Pseudomonadota bacterium; assembly: GCA_937884235.1. GTDB lineage: Bacteria > Myxococcota_A > UBA9042 > CAIXZC01 > CAIXZC01 > CALGBT01. The sequence goes on along the minus strand of CALGBT010000943.1, from coordinate 11,312 downwards.
CGCACGGCATGGCAGGATCGCAGATTCGCCGCTTCTGCTTCTTAAGCGTGATCTCCGTGGCTTCCTTGCCGCCACCCTGGATCTTAATGATGTGCTTGTCCTTGCTGACGAGCACCGCCAGGTTCAGAACCTTCGACTTGCCTGGCGTCGACGGACCGCCGAATTTCGGCAATGAAATCTCCTGAACCTTCACTTCGTACATTACGAAACTGTAAATCAACATGGGAATGAGAATGCACATGATACTCATGATCGGAATGAGGTCGGGATCGCCGATTCCCTCGTCCCCTACATGGCCACGTCCGGAAGGTCTTGCCATGGTCTACTCCTATTCGGGTTCTCCGAGCCAACTACCTGCGTACTTGACCCGGGGTGAGACTCCGTGCCGTTTCACCGGCTCCGTTGCTCAACAGCAAACAACAACGTCGAACGAAACAACCGCCAGAAAACGACTCCTAGCGCTCGCCTTCCGCTTCGCCGCCGCCCTTCAAGCGGTAGCTGAGAAGGTTCTCAAGCTTGACCGAGTACTGGTCAATCTCGTCGATGATCTTCTTGGTCACGTTGGCAAGGAACACGTAAGCAAAGAGGCACGGAATGGCCACGATAAGGCCGGCCGCCGTGGTATTCATGGCCAAAGCGATGTTCCGACCCAGAGCTTCCTGCCGCTTGTCGGCGGAGACGGTGGCCAGATCCTGGAATGCACCAATCAGACCGACAACCGTACCCAGCAGACCGAGCATGGTGGCGATGTTGCCAATGGCCTGAAGTGTCGAGGTCCGCTTCTGCACCAGCGGAATCACATCCAGGGTAGCCTCTTCCAAGGCGTTATGGATTTCCCGCTCACCCTTGTTGGCGCGAGTCAGGCCAGCTTTCACCACGCGAGCCAATGCCGCATTGGGAGCTGCGTTGCACAACTTGATGGCGCGGTCAATGTTGTTCCCCATGACCAACTTCTGCACTTGCGCCATGAACGCACGGGCGTTGATGTTGTAACGGAAGAACAAGAAGATGAAACGCTCGATAATGATACCAAGGGCGATGATGGCCGTGAGCAGAATGGTGTGCATCCAGGGAAAACCTTCTGCGAATGACCGTGCGATGTAATCCATTGTTGTTCCTCCTTCTTAGAACCCAGTCCGTTACGGTTTCAAACTTCTCAAAAAGGCGATTGTTTGGCCGACTCAATAATCTTGTCGGTGAAACTCTTCTCATATCCGATGGCCTTGTACTTTGTATCCAGCCGTCGTGAAAAAATCAATGCTTCCGGCTTGGGGATCTTAACCACAATCTCAATCACCCCGGAATCCTCCTCAGCATCATCGCTTCGCTCCGCAACCAGCTTCGACTTCTCAGAGCGTCGCTTGCCACCCGGGTTCTCTTGACTCAGAACTCCGGCACTCATGCTGAGCACAACGGAAGCCATAATACCAAATCGCAGGAACCAGTCAAACACTTTTCGTCCCCTCATAGTGCGCCTCGTAAAAGCTCATCATTCGGGCCGCTACACCGGCCATCCCGCCGCGTCGCAGTCGTCATCGGACACCCCCCAACACCAGAGGTTCCCTATTCATCCGGCACCACCGGAGGCTCAGCCTCTACCGGCGGAGCTGCTAACTCATCAGGCAACGGGGCGGGCTCGTCGTTGACGTCTGGCACAACGGGCTCAGTGGAATACTCAACTGGCGCTTCCGTGGGCTCAGGCTCAGCCACCGCAGGCTCCTCGACAACATCCCCGGCGGGCTCTTCAACGGGCAACGCTGGTTCTGGTGCAACCTCTTCGGCAGGGGGAGCTAGCTCGGGAGGCTCCTCAGCGAAGGCCTCGTCGACCCTCTCCTTGAATTCCACCGTCCCGGTGTCCAATTCACCAATGCCGTACTCAATATCATCAGGCAACTTGTTCTCAACCGCACTGCGGAGATCAGATACCAGATAGGAAAGCATGTCATCATATTCAGTAATCAGCCCATCGAAGAGAGCAACCTTGTCCATGTTGCCGACCTGCTGCCAGCCGTCACGCGCCTTGACCAGCCGTTCTCGCAAATCATCCCAGAACTGGGCGACCTCAAGCCCCTTCGGCCCCAGTTCTCGCATCTTCTCTTCAGCCTCAACAGCCAGGCGCTTCTCTTCCTCTGCCGCCGCCTGCACCTGACCGGCCATCTCCACGGCTTCTTTGATGTAGCCATCCACCACATCATCGGGTGTCAACTCGCTCCCGCTCGCCTCCTTGTACTGCCGCAATAACTCTGCGGCCTTGAGGAAGCGCTCCTGCTTGCCAAGATTGCCGAACTCGTTCTCCCAGTACATCAGACCACGATTGTAGTAGGCCGGCGCATAGGTCGGAAATTCCGTCTGCAGCGCCTCAAAGACCCGGTCGGCGTCATCGTACCGCCCCAGCCCCCGCAGGGAATTGGCCCAGTTGAGCCGCGCTTCCTTGAACTTCGGGGAAGCTTTCACCGCAGCCGCAAAGCGCTCCTCTGCCAACGCCCAGTTGCGAGTCTCATAGAAGATGAGGCCGACGTTGTTCAGAGCCTCGGGCATGTCGGGACTTGCCTCAAGAACTCTTGCGTAAAGTGCCAGGGTCTTCTCCCGTCCAACCCTCGCCCGGTGTCCGATCCGCGCCAGATAATAGAGAATCTCAGCATCGCTGGAATCCAACTCCAGGGCCCGTACGAAAACGAACCTCGCCGTCTTTTCTTTGCCCATATGATAGTAGGCACGCGCCAGATTCTTCATTACGGCGACATTGACTTCGTCAAGCTTGAGTAGGTCTCGGGCCTTGTCAATCGCCCGTAGATACTCCTTGCGCTCAATGAGCACGTCGAGGGCAAGATTCTGGATATTCACATCCTTGGGAGCCTTCGCAGTAGCGTCATCGACGAAGCGCTCAGCATCGGTGAGCCGTCCCACCCCGGCCAATAGAGTGACGGCCAGACGCGCGGCCACGGCATCCTGCTGGTCCAACACGAAAGCCTGCTGCGCCGAGGAAATGGCTTCGTCAATCTTCCCCAGCCGCACCTTTACCAGAGCCAGATCGTGGTGGGCCTGAGCTGCAGCGGGAGCGCCGCGCAAGACCGCTTCCAGTTGGGTCTCCGCCCCTTCCCAATCTGCCTCGGAAATAGCCTGCCGGTAGGTGCCGTCAACGGCCACCGGTTCCGCCGGCACCTCGGGCGCCGTCTCGATCTCTGCCAGAACTTCGGGCTCTCCCGTCGGCAACTCCCCACCCTCAGCGATCTCGCCGTTCTCCGTCAGCCCATCTCCGCTCGGTTGGCCTTCAACCACAGGTTCTTCGGCGGTGGCTGCCTCTTCCACCGGCGGCTCTGGTGCTTCCGGCCCGACCGTGGCGCAGCCAAACAGCAGGCCACAGGAGGCAATCAACACCAGACTTCGATAGCGATGCGTTACCATTGCCTCCTCGCTACTGCACGAACGGGAAGTGCGAAAGCGGCTTGTCCGCTTCGAACTTCTTCTCGGCGCGATAGAGTGGGTATTTCTGCCGGTCTTCCCCGTACTTGTTCAATTCTACCAGGATCTTCACCGTCCACTCATTATACACGCCAGTCTTCTTCGAAACTTCAACGCCGTCACGCCACAAGCCTCGCGCCTTGTCCTCAAAGCGCGCCTTGAGATCGCCAATCTGGATCGAGTACTGGAACTTGAATTCCTCATCCTGCGGCAGGTCCGAGGGATAGGGCGCATTGGCGAGTGACTCGGAGAGATCCTTCCAGAGGAGCCCGACCTTGTACACTGCGGCAATCAACCACTCATTGGACTGGTAGTCGGCGATGGTTCCGTAGGTCGCCTCCAATTCCATGAGCTTCTCGCGTTTCTTGGTTACGGCAGCCCGCTGCTTCTTGCTGCTGCCCACCAGAGTAATGGCCGCATACTCATCAAACCGGCTTTCGGCAAGGCGGAACTGAGCCTCGGCACATAGATTGGCGCCCTTGCTACCCGGTTCAAGACTATTGGCCTCGTAGAGCTTCACGACGCGCCGATACTGGTCCTGAGCGTCTTTCCGCTTGCCAGACTTCTCGGAAATCCGGCCCAGCAGCAGCGTCGCGGTCATGGTTTGATTAATCAGCTTTGCCTCGCGCCCGAACTTCTTCACGAAGCGCTCGGCAGCCTTGCGGGACCCGGCCTCATCGCCGCCCTTCTCGTAGAGCGAGATCAGGGAGTAGGCCATCTTGCCGGCCAGCGGATCATTGCTGTACCTGCGCAGGATGTCTTCCACCATCTCGGCGGCCTTCAGGTATTGCTGATCATTCTCATAGAGCAATGCAGTCTTCAGCAACGCGGCCTTGGTGTCACCGCCCTTGGGGTAGTCACCGGCCAGCTTCTGGTAGGTTCGCACGGCCCCGGCAAAATTGAAAAACTTCTCATAGTTCTCGGCGAGCAACTTAACCGCGTTTTCCCGGTAGTCGGACTTCGCAAAGCGTTCCTCTTCCACCAGCCGCTTGTAGACCTGCGCTGCCTTCTCGTAGAGCTTCACTTCCGCAAATGATCTTCCCGCCTCGAGCAATGCCACGTCGGCCTTGTCGAAGGTCGGATTCTCATCGACAATCTTCTCCAACTCCCAGGCAGCCTTGGAGTATAGCTCTCTGGCTTCCTTGACCTGTTCAGCATCCTTGGCGGCCTTGGCCTGACCGAGCAGCTCACCCGCCCGCTGGAAACGAGCCTTGAGACGCGCATCCTTAATGGAAAGAAGAATCGCATCGACGGTTTCCTCTTCGCCCTTGACCTCTTTCTTCATCTGCAGCGAGACGCGCTCCAGGTTGTCCAGGTCATTCTCAAACCGATAGGTACGGGCAAGGTCTGTGTAGCAGTAGACCGAAAGCAACTCATTGTCGCCATAGTCTTCAAGCACTATGTTGTACTGGTCACGCGCCTTTTCGAAGTGCCCATAACGGAAGTAAATCTTGGCAATGCGGAAAGCAAGCAGGCCGTTGTACTCGCGGTTATCCTTCCCCGGAAATTTGAAGGCAATATACTTCTGAGCCTCATCAATCCACCGGACCACCGGTTCCGGGATCTCTTTTCCGGTGACCTTCCGAGGAGCCGTCGGGTCCTTGCTGTCGCTGATCTGGATGTCGGCCAGAGTAGAGCCGTCCGAAGCATCAAAGAGCTTTTCCGGAATGGCCGGGTTCTCGGGATCCTGCCGGGCCGCCAGCGCCTGAATGATCTGGGCACGAGCTTCCAGCACCGAGTTGGCTGCCTCTTCGACGTAGGTATTGTCCTTGTGCTTGTGATCCCGCAACTGGGCATAGAGATCCGCCGCATTCTCGAAGTGCCCCAGACCAAACATCTCGACGTTGGCGTAGCGGTCTAACATCTCCATGTATTTCGGCGACTTCGGGAACTGGTCAAGGAAATCAGCATAAGCCAGAGACGCTCGTTCGTAATAGCTTCGTGCCGCTTCTTCACCTTGTTCTTCTTTGATCTCCTGTGCCCGCTGGTGCAACAACTGGGCGCGGTCAAGGAGGTTGGCCGAAAGCTTCGATGCCGCCAACTCCAGTGCCTTGGCATTGTAGCGGTGCAATTCTGCCCACTTCGTGTTCTTGCCATACATCTCGGCCATCGCCTTGCGTTCAAGCATGGCCTGCTCGGCGTAGACGGCGCGCTCGGCATCGGTCAGCCCTGGATGCATAGATTGGCTCAGCTTGTAGAAGGCGTAGACCAAACGGTCGTGCACTTCGGGAGCGTTGGGGTCGAGGGGGTCTCGCTTCAGATACTCTCTGAAGGCCACAACCGCATGCCGGTAGTGCTCCACATCATCCATGTCGTAGAGCAAATTGGCATAGGCAAGGAGAATCTCCTTCTCATAGGACACGCCCCGAGAAACATATCGCAAAGCACGTTCCGGGCCGTAATCGGCATCAGCAAGGTCGTCGCCGTCCCAGTCGGCGTCGACGAAGGAGTTGGCGATACTCTCGATAGCCTCTTGCCGCAACGCCAGTCGCTGCTTCTGCTTTCCCTTGGACTCGGCACCATAGTCCAACAGCAGCAGGAATGAGTTGATGGCCTGTTCGTATTTGAATTCCTCAAAGGAAGCCCAACCCAGACGATAGAGGGCATCTTCATAGGAATCGTTGTTCTCTTTGACCGACGCCACCACGCTATAGGCCTCCATGGCCTTGCGGTAGTTGGAGAGGTCGTAGTGGTTATGGCCCAACAGCATCCAGGCCCCAAGACGGTAAAAACTATTCTCGTAGGTAGCGGTCAGCTCCGAGAGCACGGCCGAAGAGCCGGCGAGGTCTTCCGAGAGCCGCAGATAGTACCCCAGAAGATACATCACCATGTCTCGGTAGCGATAGTCCTTGAACTCCTCGATAACCCGGCGATACATAGCCATGGTTCTGGAGTAGTCAGCATCGGCTTCGTTGGGCGGACTCGGACGAACGCCCCACTCATACTCCTTCATGCGCTCGTCGTAGAGCCTCGCATCCATGTCCTGCCGATACTCAGCCTGATCGCGGTGGAGTTCAGCCAATTTGAAGAGCGTATCGGCAATATGCTCACGATACTGCGGGTCATTCTTGTACCGACCGTACCGAGCGACGAAAGATTCCATGGTAGCGATGGCCTCGCTGCGCCGCTTTGCCTCGACTGCACGCAATTCGACAATCTGGTCCTCGCGGTTCTCTCCAGCGGAATCAATCAGGGCCTGAATCTCGCCCCGCATGTAGTCGCGCACAGTGGAGTGATAGTCAGTGCTGATGCGCACGTAGGCCTCACTGAGGCCCTCATAGTCCGTAAACCACTCGGGTGCGGGCGGGCGGCTAGCTACATCTTCTTCTGCCGGCGGCGACTCCGCAGGCACTTCCTTGGGGGGCTCAGCCGCCTCAACATCCGGCTCCTTAGCAAGTGCGGTATCAGCCGAATCCTCGGGGTCTTCCGCAGCGGGTTGAGTAGCAGCCGCATCATCGGCGCCAGGGCTCTCTTCCGCTGCCACCGGTGGTTCCGGCTCACCCTGGGCGAGACCAACGCGGCCGACCAGCAGCAACAAAGTGGCTAACAAGACTGCCAACCGGATGTGCATCATCTCCCTTCCTTGAATCGTTGCGGAGACGTCACTCGGACTCCTCATCGCCCGCAATGGCCCGCAAATCTTCACGCAACTGACTGACAACGCGGGCTCTCTCCTGCTGAATTTCATGAATTCGCACAGACTCGTTCTGCTTTCGCTTCCAGGCCAGGTCCACAAGTCCGAGGTCAGCTTCAACCACGGCCTTGACCAACTCTTCCTTGGCGTCCAGGAACAACTCTGCCCCAACACGCTGTGCGAACTGCACTGCGGTCTTCTCAGTTAGCGCGAGTTCCCTCTCGCGAGCGTCAAGCAACTGCTTCTCGACTGCGAGCACCTTGCGGAAATGCTTGATCTGAATCTGGGCCTTGCGGTCAATCTCCACCTGCTGAGTGCGAACCTTGTCCAGGGAAGCGACAATCTCGCGCCGCAAATTGTTGACCCGCTCGATATTGCCTCGCGCATCGGCCCCAAGTCCCGCGGACTGGTCGATATAGAAGGCCGCCTCGCGACGGTGTTGCGCCCAGAGCCGGGACTTGACGTCCTGCTCGCTTCGACCGCGCGGGTCAGCAACCTCCACGACGAGCATCTCTTTCTCAACTTCGCTGCGCAGCGCCTCTGCTTCCTGAAGCAGCTTCGCCAGCTTCATGCCCTCTTTGCGAACTTCAGAGTCAAGAGCATCCTCGTCCTTGACCTGCAGCATCTCAGAGCCCTTGTACTTGACTTCACCGAGCAGCTTCTGCATTGCTAGAATCTGTTCTTGGACGTGCTCAATCCGGAGAACCTGCTCATCCGCATCCCGGAGCATTCCCCGCGTGCGCGTTAACAAATCCTTACTGCGAGCCCGATAGCCGCCCACCGTACGCGGCGCCGTGGCAAGCTTGCCCTGCAGGTCCTCGCGATCCTTCATGAGGCGTTGGAGTTGACTCCGGTCTGCCCCGGACAACTGACCTCCGACCCACTTGCTTTCGGCATCAAGGAGCAGCGCATCAGCATCAAGCAGGCGATTCTCGATCTCCAGTGACTTCAGCCAACTGTCCGAGAAACCGGGGAAAAGTTCCCGAGCGGCTTCCTGAGAGAGGCTGTAGGCCAGCTGTTCATAGATCTTCTTCGACTCCGCCAGTGCGCTGCGCTGCAATGAGACGTCCGAGAGAATCTCCACAACCCGGCCGAGGGTCGGCTGGCTCTTCATCCAGTTGACCACCTCCTGAGAAACGAAGAGATTCAACTGGCGAGCGGAATCACCGCCCTCAATCATCGCCTCAAAAAAGCGGTTGATGCGATCCGGACTCTGGGCGATATCAGTCATCTCGCTGGAGGTGCTGGCAAACATCTCAATAACTTCCTGGTAGGCGTCTTGTGCCTGCTCGTACTTTTCGAGGAACATGCTGATGCGCCCTCGAAGCACCCAGGCATCACGCGCCATCTGGGGATCCTGGGTAAAGCTCACGAGAATATCGAGGAGCTCTTCGGCCTTGCCGTAGGCCCGCAGCCGCTCTTCCGGTTCGCCCTTCTCGCCCGCCCAGCGCAGGTGCACATTGGTGACTTCGAAGAGAGCCTGCTCAAAGTACGGCGACTGGCGCGGCACGCGCTGATAGTAATCCGCGGCGGCGGAGTACTCTCCCTTTTCGTAGGAAAGACGCCCCAAAGAAAGATAGCCCAACTCCAACAACTGCTTCTCTTCATCGTCCCTGGGGGGATTATTGACCAGGGCCTGAAAAACGCCGAAAGACTCGTCCAAACGCCCCTGGGCAACCAATGCTGCCCCGGAGATATACTGCGCCTTGAGGCCCTGAGCATCCCCGCCGGGCACTCGCTTGAGCACAGTCATGGCCTGAGCATTGTCGCCCACAAAGTAGAGCGCTTTGCCCTTGGCGTATAGTAGTCCAGGAGTGGCCGAAGCGGAGTTGATGCCGGAGGCCAGTCGCTTCAGTTCCGCGTGTTGTCCCAGGCGCGAAGCAATCTCCACCAGATAGGTAACCGCCAACTCGGCAAAAACACCGGCCGTCCGAAGCCTCTCAAACTGGCGCGCCGAGGCTTGATAATTGCGCTCGTTGTACTGCGCGATACCCAGCATCTTTACGGCATCGAAGTAACGCTTATTGCTCTTGAAGCGCTCGTCGTCCAGCAGGCTGGTGAGGAGGAGAGCGCATTTCTCGTAATGCTTCAGGTCAAAATATACCAGCGCATCAATGTAGCGCTCTTCGGGGTCGAATTCGAACCCACGAGCCTGCAACTCCTGGACCTCGTCATATAGTTCTTCCAGCAAGCGCCGGGCGTGCTTCATCTCCAGTTCGGCCTCTGCAACCACCGCACCAGGCTTCGCAGCCATGGCCGGCACGGCCGGTACGAAGAGCACCAGCACCAGAACGATTGTCGCTGTGACTTTCATTATTCCTGAGCCTTCTTGTCCCCAGTCAACTTAGCCAGATTCTCCTTGTCGAACTTGTACTGGCTCACCTTGAACTTCACCGCCGGGCGGTCCTCAAGAGAGTAAGTAAAATCTCCCTTCTCGTAACCCACGGCCTGAATCTTAACAATCCGTCCCTGACTGGCGTAGAATGTATATTTGGACGTGATTTTGAACTTGTAGCCCTGCAGATAGGTAAACATCTTGCCGGTACCCTTGTAGACCATCTCCACGGTAATCGTATGGTTCCCAGGCACGACGCTGCCGGAAAAGATCTCGATGGTGCGTTGCTTGTCCAGGATCTCGTCCTTGTTCCGCATGAAGAACTTCTTCTTGCCGTCCATGTAATAGAGCACCTGGTCAAGGGAGAAAGCTCCCCCCATGTCGTTCTTGTGAACGATGATCGCCCAGGCCTCGGAAACAACATTGGACAGAATCCGCTCCTTGAGGAGAACCAAGCGGGTCTTGGTGGCGAAAATCTTCTCCTTCATGGAGACAATCTTCTCTTCCATTTCTCGCAAACGGACATTGTACTTCTGGTCCGCCCCATCTGCGGGCGCAGATTCCTCCGCTGCTGCCGCTACTGCAGGCTCATCGCCTGCCCCATCGACCATGCCGGCCAGACCATCTCCTGACTCTTGAGCCAGAAGCGGCGCAGAGAGTAGCACCAGAGAGACTATGCCCACTATGAAACTCAGGCGTGAAAACATGACAATACCCCTTCCTGAAGATCATTCGTTTCGCGTTCGGTATCACCCGTTTGAGAACAGAACTATCCCTGCCACGCGAAGCCTTCGTGCCGTTCATTATATAACCGCTGATCCGATATAAGTCAAACCGTTTCACCGCTGGCGAGAATAGGCTTGCGGATGCCCACGAAGGTGCGCTAGTCTCGCGGCATATGGTGCTTTTGGGAGGTCTGATTGCCGCTGTTAGCCGTCACGGTTGTGTTCCTTGTCGCCGGGGGAGTTGGCGTTCTCGCACTGCTCCTCTTTCTTCTCCTTCTGCTCAAACGCCCTCCTGCCTCTATTGAAGTGCAAGTACAACGTCTGCTGAGTGAGCACAAGGTCAACGATGCTTCCCGACTACTGGTGGAAGCAGAACGGTATCAGGAGGCCGTGCAGCTGCTACTCCAGAACAGGCGAATGCGCGAAGCCGCCAAGGTTTTTCTGCACCTGGGAGACTACAAGCAAGCAGCGAAGCTCTTTTCCGACCTCAAGGACTACGAAACTGCGGCAAATGCCCTCCTCAAGGCAAACGACAAGGCCGGGGCTGCCGCTGAGTACACCAAGGGCGGCATGCATGAACTCGCCGCGGCCACCTACCTGCAGGCCAGTAAACTCAAGAACGCCGCCACGTCCTTTCTGGCAGCGAAGCAACATCAAAAAGCAGCTGCCGTCTATAAGGAAATGGGGGACAAGAAACGGGCTGCCAGCATCATGGCGATTTGGCACACCAAGAACGGTGACTACCTGGGCGCAGCCAAGAACTTCTTCATCGCCGGCAAGGTCAAGGAAGCCGCCATTGCCTTCGCTGCTGCCAATGTCCACGACAAGGCTGCACAGTTGTTTGAGAAAGTCGGCGAGTTCAGGCTGGCCGCCAAATCCCGCTTGCAACTCGGCGAGCTTGAGGTTGCTGCGGAACACCTGGAGCGCATCGGCGCAGTGGGGGAAGCCATCCGCCTGTTCGAGGCCGCCGGAAAATGGAACAAGGTCGTGGAGTGCCACAAACGGGAGCGCAACTGGTTGGCTCTTGGGAATATCATGATGCGCCTGGAGAAGTACGACCTGGCAACTGAGTTCTTCAAACGACTCACCCCTCTCGACGAGGGCTACACAGAGTCGGCGATGTCCATGGCAGCAATCCTTGAAGACCAGGGTGACT
>CALGBT010000942.1 GCA_937884235.1 uncultured Pseudomonadota bacterium | reverse complement strand
ACGAGCGAGTCGCAGAGCAAACGCTCCTGCCGGCTCTGGAGGGCCGAGTGCGGTGCTGGTGGTGGTGACAAAGGCACCCATAGCTAGCGGCGCTGCCGCGGTGGGTTCTCCGAGAGCCGAGTGCGGTGGTGTGGGTTGGGTCGGGGATTGCATCCCTGCACGGTATCTGTTATGTTGATACTCAAAGCGGAGGGCGAGACATGTTGCCAAGAGAGACCATCGCGGCGTTTGACGTGTTTTTGCATGAGCGGGGGCTTGGTCTTGAAGCTGTTGTCGTGGGCGGTGCCGCGCTCGCTCTGATTGGGGTGACCGACAGACAGACCCGTGATGTTGACGTACTTCATCCTGACCTGCCTGTGGCGGTGGCGGATGCGGCCAGGGCGTTCGCTGCCAGGCAACGGGCATTGGGACATTTCCTCGCTGATGACTGGCTCAACAACGGTCCATCCCAACTCAAAGAGATTCTGCCGGCGGGATGGTTGGCCCGCTCGCAGGCGGCTTTCTCGGGTGCGGCACTGACCCTTCTGGTGCTGGGCCGAGGGGACCTCCTGAAGAGCAAGCTCTTCTCTTTGTGTGACCGGGGTACCGACCTGGACGATTGCCTGGCGCTAACCCCGTCAGGGGCGGAGATTGACGAGGCCGAGCCTTGGGTCGCCAGTCAGGATGCGCATCCGCATTGGCCAGAGCACGTTCGACGTACCCTCGGCGATCTTCGAAAGAGAGTTCGTCATGGCGTATAGTCGAAACAGCCAACCAGCCCGCCGCCCCACGCCCGGGGCGCTGACGGGTCAGATGGTGGGCATCGGCATGAACTTTGCCGCTACCCCAATTCCGGATGCCAACATCGAAGACACTCTCCTTCTGGCGGCCGAGGCAGGGATGATTGATGGGGATCTGCGGGTGCTGGGCCTGTTGGTCCATTGGCTCGAAGTGCACCAGGCCTACGTGAACGTCGATCGGCTCGTCCGCGCTGCGCGAGGCCAGACGGAAGAGCGGGTATGCGCGTTTTGGGCTGCGGTCGGAGCCATGTTGCAGAAGGACCGGCGTTTCAGTCGACTCCGTACGCTCTATGATGGGCCCTGCATCGATCTGATTCCCGTGGGAACCGCCTTTCTAGTTGCTCGACATGGGGAGGACGAGCGCTTCGCCGGAACTCCGCTCCAGGTGCCGTCAGGAACTCTGCGCCGGCGCAAAGCGGACATCCTCTCCCCCGTTCAACTCGCCAGGCAACATGCCGGCTATCGCAACCGCGTGCTGTTCGGACCGACCTGGCGCGCAGACGTATGGACCGCCCTGGAGGCCGAGCCGGACATCACTGTATCCGAAGCGGCCCGGCGCGCTTACTGCGCCTTTGCTACCGCGTGGCAGGTGAAGCAAGACTTCGATTTGCTCAAAGCGGGCTCCTGAGCGTGTTTGTCTTTTGAGCCTGGATGGGGTTGCTGGAGATGATCGGTCTGGGTGGTGACAAAGGCACCCACAGCCCGCTGCGCTGCCGCCGTGGGTTCTCCGAAAGCCGAGTGCGATGGGTGGGTAGGGGTCCCAGTGGGCAAGCTGGCCCGCCGCAGGCCGGACTGGTGGGGCACGCGGGAGATGGACCGAGTCGTTCCGGCGTCAACCGTCAGTGCGAAACCCGCAGGAGAAACGACGGGCCGACGGCAACGCCAGCAAAGACCTCCTACTTGAGCAGCAGCCCCAACGAGATGGTCCCGGTATGGAGCCAGTTTCTGGTGTAGCCGTCGCCCGGCCCCCGGTCGTTGTTGTCGGTACCGCTCCCCCCGCCCCCCAGATAGCGGAGGTTGATGAAGCCATCCAAGGCATCGGAAAAGACCATGCCGAGGCGCAGAGAAGAGTCCAGAATGGCCCCCTCAAAGTCATTGTCGCCGCCATTGATGTAGGCGCTGGAGGCATAGAATCCGTCCACCTCAGCACCCATCCAAAGGCCGTTATCAAGGTCATAGCGATAGCGAACCTTGAGGATTGGTACAGGCCCCGGACCCTGGTTGATCCGGGACTGCTCTCCGTCCCGGGAGCGAAATCGGATGGTTGCGTTACGCAGCTGCAGCGAAGCTCCCACCGACAGCTCGTGGTGGCTCGCCGGCAGCAGGTCATAGAGGTAGCTGAGTCGCCAGAAGTCAAAGCCGTACAGGAGATCCATGGGCGTCCCGGCGGCGAAAGTCTCACCGTCGACGATCAGGTCTTCATCCGGCAGGGCCTCTGTCTCCAGCGTCAACGGCTGGTAGAGAAAGATGAGAGCATGCCGCTCCTTGAGCCGCAACTCCACAGTCAGGCGGGCGAAGGGGAAAGCGATGTTCTGGTTGCCGTCTTCCACGTAGTCGAAGAGCGTGCCATCGGAGCCAAACTGCACGTTGTGCTTGAAGATACTGCTAAAGCCCATCTCCGCACCGAGAATTATCCGATAGTCCCGTTGCGGGTTGTTGAGCAACATTGCAGGGCCCTGGGCGCCGGCAACGCTGGACCAGAACATAACCACTATGAGAACTCCATGTCGAATCAGCCTTTGCATATCAACTCCTCCTTTAATATAGACTGGCACATCCTTCAATCTTGGTTCTGCGTCTCAACGGAGTAGGCCGCAACCGCCAGGTCAGACAGGGCCGTAGATGACCAGAGGTAGGGGACCTGTTGCGCCCCGTGGGTGATGGCAGCGAGGAGGTGCGCAGGCCGCTCCTTTGCCATTTCACCCACCTGTGTCTTATCGAAAGCCATGCCCAGCTCATTAACATAGCCCCACATGTGCAGCAAGGCGTTGACCAGGGAGCCATGGGAGACAGGCAGTCGCAATGCCAGAACCAGTTGCTCGGCAAGCTGGTCCAATTCCTGGGGAGCAGACATTTTGGCCACTACTGGCCCCAGGGAGCGGTAGAGCTGCTGGCTGCGGGCCATCACAGAGTACTTGTGCTGGGCCCACAGCTCCTGGCAGTTCCGAGGAAGGGGCAGGCGTCCCTGGCGACCGTCGGCGTACTTCTCCTTGAGCCGGGCAAATTGCATGGCCGGCCGGTCGAGAAATAGAGAGGGCCAGCCGGTATCAGCCGCGGAGCAGCTGAGCGGACTGTGATGATTGTAGCCACGCAACCCCATCTCTGCCACGACGTGCTCGTGACGGATGTAGAGCGCGTGCAGGTGCTCCTGCCAGCGCAGCGTTTCGGGATGTTGTGCGTACCCCCGACGGCTCTCGGTCACCACAGTCCAGAGCCCGTGGATTTCGTTGTGCTCGCCCAGCAGGGACTGGCGGGCGAGGTAGCCCGGATGGATATCCCAGACCCTCATGCGGTAATCCCTTTGCCGGTGATCTCGCTAAGGGCGGCCGGTAGAAACCCGTCCCCTGCCCCCAATTGCTCGGTCAGCTCCGCTTCTCCCCGGTTGCCGTAGAAACCGACGGCGGAAGCACTGACCAAAGCCTTGGGCCGCACCGCAACCTTGCTCAGAGCGGTGACGAGGTTGCGCGTAACTGACACCCGGCTGTCCCAGAGCTGCTGCTTGCGCACTTTGGTCCAACGGCTATCAGCGATGCCGGCGCCGGCCAGATGAATCACGGCTCCGACCCCCTCAAACAGTGCGGGGTCAACTTCATCAAGGGGCTTCCAGAACTCAGTCCCGACATGCTGGGGGAGTTTTGCAGTATGAGCCGCAGTACGGGACAGGACCGTTGTCGATTCAAGTTCCTCCAGGAGCTTCCTTCCCAGAAAACCACTGCCTCCAGTAACAATTGTCGGCACCATGCGCTTCCCCTCCAAGGCCCCCATCCCGCAGGCCGAGCGGCCGGAGCAGGTCCATTCCATCATAGGTCCCACCGCCGCGCTTTTCCATACTGAGCGGCTCATCGCCCGCGCCCGGCGGACTGTTCTTGCCGTTTCGCGATTTCAGCCATGCGCGTCATCTTTATCGGTCACATGTGCATTCCCAGAAGAGAACGCGACGAGTTCACCGTCCAGGGGGCTGCGTTTCGAACCACGGTGAAGCGAATGACACCTGACCCATCCGTGCCTCAGCTGCTGGCTGAACCGTCGTCGCCCCGACCGGGGCGCATAGTCTTCTCGACGACCAGCCATTCAGGCGCTATCATTCGCCGATGGGTCGCCCGATGACACGGGGACTCTGCGGCAGCCGATTTAGCGATGGAAGGAAGAGATGATTGATAGCCCTGACAACCGACCCTCCCTGGACGAGCTTATGGCGCTGGCTTACGAGGCAGCAAAGCTGGCTCACTGCCCTTACTCCGGCTTTCATGTCGGGGCGGCGGTTTGGGCCAACGGCAAGGCCTACACGGGCTGCAACATCGAAAGCGCTAGTTTCGGACTCTCTCTGTGTGCGGAGCGTGTCGCCATCTTCAAGGCAGTGTCGGATGGCTGCGCGAGGTTTGACATGCTGGCAGTCGTGACTCCCGACGCACCGGTTGACGCCGCACCTGAACAGCGGATCTGCTGTGGTGCCTGTCGGCAGGTAATCGCAGAGTTCATCTCTCCGCAGGGCGTGATCGTGATCGAAGGCATCGGGGAAGTCAGCCTGCAAGATCTGCTACCCACCCCTTTTCTCCTCCCGACGTGAGTTCCTGAGCTTTCTGGAATGCCCTGATTCTTGTGCTTCCGCTTGCGGGCGCTATCTTTGAGCGTGGTGTATTTTAACGCGTCCGGGTTTAACGCGTCCGGCGTTGACGGCATCTGCCGTGGTGTTGGAAGCTGCGCCTTTGTCAGGCAGGGAGAGACTGGGTGAGAGACCGCTTGTTGCCATGCTGCCTACTGTTCCCGCGGGGCCTTGCCCTGTTGTTGCTGGCCACCGGTTGTGCCACTTCCGACCCGCTGACGGTGCTGGAGACCCGGACCTCCTCGCCGTATGTGGCAGCTCCCGGCCCGCCCCCTGAAACCTGGGCAGAGAAGCATCACGAGACACCGGTCCCGGCTCCATTGGAGAGTGATGGGCCGCTCTCGCTGGCTCGTTGCGTCGAGGTGGCCCTGGAGAGCAACCCTACCACCCGAGCCGCCTGGCTCGCCGCCCGGTCGGCTGCGGCCGAGGTTGGCGTCAGCAGGTCGGCGTGGCTGCCTGGAGCTTCCCTGGAGATGGCTGCCGGTCTTTCAGGAGATCCTGGGACCGCTACCGGAGGCGCCACCGGCACGGGGCTCTCAGCGCAACTCAGCGTCGGCTACCTGCTCTTCGATGGCGGGGGCCGGGCGGGCCGGGTCGATGAAGCGCGGGCACATCTGGCAGCTGCGGACTTCCGTCACCAGACGACACTGCTGGACGTAGCCCTGGCGGTGGAAGAGGCGTATTACCAGCTGCAGGGTGCGCTCTGGTACGCCGGAGTAGTCGACGAGTTGATACGGCAGGCCCAATACCAGCACGACCTTGCCACTGCTCGATTT
>CALGBT010000941.1 GCA_937884235.1 uncultured Pseudomonadota bacterium | reverse complement strand
ATCCCAGTTGGGGTGGTTGAGGGCCTGCGCTGCAGTCATCTTGCGCATCTCATCGTCTCTTTTGCCAATCCCGCCAGCAGCGCATCCGTCTCGGTGAGCAGGTCTGGCAAGCAACTGGCGCGGTAGCTCCCGCTCAAGCCCGACAGGATACGCAGGTAGTAGGTCAGAATCGCGACCTCGGCTCGGAAATCCACCGTCAATTCAAGCCGATTGCTCTTCTCGTAGAGCGCATAGACGTTCTTCTCTTTGTAGCGGTCCTCTTTGCGATCAGCCTCGGGCTTCTGCTTCTCCACACTCCACTTATGCAGAGTATGAGCCATCGCCAACGAATTGGAGCCCAACGACGTCATGCGTCCCAGCACGTAGAAAAGGCGGTGATAGCTGCGGTATTCTGTGTAGAGTGAATCAATGGCAGACAGAGCATCGTCGAGGGCCTGTCGCTCCTCCCCCTTGAGCGTACTGCGGAGCTCTTCGGTCTCCTTCACCTTGCGCTCCACGAGCCCCGCAGCCACCAGTCCGGCCTGTGACTCCCCATAATACTTGGTGGCATTGTTAAGGCCGGCAATCAGGCCAGCGTAGCGACGCTCAACGTCTACGTATGCTCCTGCGAGTCCTTCCAGCAACTTCAGCATAGGGCCGTAGGTCTCCAGCGCCGCGGGCACAGATTCTTCCAGGTAGAAGGAAGTTCCACTGGCGGTGGTGAAGCGCTTGGTGCGCCCCGGGTAGCCCATAACCATGACGAAATCGCCATCCCCCACGCCCAGCTCAGATATTCGCAAACTTGCCTCCGGCTCGTACGCAATATTCGCTGAGTCATAGGCTCCTGCCTTCCCATCGGGCGCAACATATGCTCGCAAAAATGAGTAGTCACCCGTGTGGCGCGGGTACATCCAGTTATCAATGTCGCCG
This sequence comes from uncultured Pseudomonadota bacterium, assembly GCA_937884235.1. Classification (GTDB taxonomy): domain Bacteria; phylum Myxococcota_A; class UBA9042; order CAIXZC01; family CAIXZC01; genus CALGBT01. The sequence goes on along the minus strand of CALGBT010000941.1, from coordinate 1,158 downwards.
CCATATTTGCCAATGTCCTTCTCGGGAGCGTAGACGAGCCTGACATCCAGCAAACGAGTGTACACCGAGATATTCTCGATGACTCCCCCGTCAAGCGAACTGGCTTCGCAGACAAAGCGACCATCCGCTTGACACTCAGCCACCAGGGCTTCCTTGGCCAGGCGCTCGGCTTCAAAGCGGGCGTGGTAGTCCGGGAGCCCGACGGAAGCTTTGCGGACCTGAGGCGTGACATTGCGCGTCTCTTCCAGGAGGAGCAGATAGTAGCCCGGGCATGGCAATTCCTCACCCCTCGCATGGGCCACGAACCCAGACTCCAGAATACCCTTGTGCTCGTCCATGGCATCAAGTGCTGCGAGACAACGGTAAGCGACATGGTGATTGGTAACAACCAGACCACTTTCCGACACAAATGAACCGCTACCACCTCCGGCCACCTGCACCACCGCCTTGGAGAGCTTGATGATCTCGCTGCCACGTATCTCCGCACCGGCAGCCTTCAGATCACGCAGTGGCATTGATTCGACGCCGGTCAGGGTGAACATCCCCTCATCCGCCCTGCCCGGAAGCACGAAGGTCAAACAAGCGAAGGTCAGGCAAGCAAAGGTAAAGATTGTCAAACGCATAAAGTCTCCCGTGGATTACTGGCAGCGAGTTGTCCAGGCCAGTACTCTAGCTCCGGCAGGGCGGCTTTTCAATGCCTCGTTGACGAAACCTTGACCGCGAGCGTAGGATTGCCGTGAAAATGCTAACCGGAGACTGCATGAGTGCATATCGGCAGATGTTTCTTTCTTTTGCATCCTTGCTTCTGCTTGGATGCGCCACCCCATCGTCGGGGTTCACGGCCGCGACCCTGGCCTTTTTCGAGGGCCAGGAGGCATTGCATAAGGGCGATTTGCAGGCAGCCGCACTACGCCATCGCGACGGCATAGAGGCCACTCGCAAGCTCGTCTCTGATTTCCCCGAAGATGCTCTCGTCAAGATGGTGCTGAAAGGTGCCGCAAGAGTAGGGCCATATTCCTACGCAACAATACAAACTAGCCTTGCCCCCCGCGTCGACCTCTGGCTTAGACATGAGGCCAGCCTTCTCGCCAGGGCTTTCCTGGAGGCGCAATCAGTGAGCCTGGGCGAGGACCGCGTCGAGCTCCTCGCAAGAATCGC
>CALGBT010000940.1 GCA_937884235.1 uncultured Pseudomonadota bacterium | reverse complement strand
ACTCAAACATTGGGGCGTCGTCCTCAATCTGACTCCCTCCAGTGCCGCTGATGTCGGTACTCACGAGATCATCGTCCGGGTGTCTGACGGTTGCCTCATCGACGAGATGTCCTTTGCGATCACCGTCTATGATGCCGGCGGCTATCTGGTCTGGCAGCCGGAGGGCATGTCCGCCACCGGTGCCCAGAAGTTGGCTGATGCCATCATTGCCACCGGGCGTAGCGCCCAGGTCGTCTCCGACCTCGCTCCCTTTGGCGATTTTTCTACCCTGGACGGATTGATTCTGCCCCTGGGTGTCTATGGCGCAAAGCACGTCGTTACCGGTGCCGAAGGGTATGCCTTCTCCAGCTACCTGAAGCAGGGTGGTCGCCTCTATGTTGAAGGCGGTGACTTCTGGTACGCGGACCCCAAGACGCTCCTCCAGCCGCTCCTCAAGGTCGTCGGCAAGAGCGATGGTGCAGCCACTACCGCAGGGCCCCTCGTCGGCCAGGATTTCGGTTATGGCCTGGTGCATGATCTTGATTTCGACTACGAGTTCAATAGCTTCCTGGATGTCATCGACCGAGGGGTCGGCAGTGTGGTCGTTGCCCGCCATGGCGACGACGCCCAGTGGCCCCTCGCGGTGGCCTACGAGAACAGCACCTTCGGCTACCGCACCGTCGGGACCAGTGTCCCCTTTGCTGCCCTCCTGAATACCCCCGACGCCCCCAAGAACCTCCTCGACCGCTATCTCGATTTCCTTGAAAACGGCTGGCCCGTTTGCGCCAACGATGACTTCTGCGATGACGGCTCGCCCTGCACGGCAGATGTGTGCGGGGCCGACTCAAAGTGCCATTATACTGCGATCCCCGATTGCACCGAATGTGACGACGACTGCGATTGTGCCAGCGTCGAGGCCTGCGTCCTCGCCGCGGGCATCTGCAAAGCCATTCCCGGGGTGCGCTACGATGCCGAAGATGTCCCGCAGGCCATCGATGTCGGTGGCCCCACGGTTGTTTCCAGTACCATCAACGTCACCAGTGGGGAGGAAGTCGTGGACCTGCACGTCAAGGTCCACATCGGCCATGCCTACCGGGGGGATGTGCAAATCGAACTCACCCATGGGGGGTACACAGTGGTCCTCAAGGCCGCCGACCCTGCCGATGACGCCGCCACCGTCTGCGCAACTTATGACTTCGGCACCGGCGCACCGCCCCTCGACGCCTATGACGGCATGACGCTCAACGGCAACTGGACCTTGACTGTCACGGATATGATGCCCGGTCTACACGCCGGTTCCCTGGTCGACTGGAGCCTCCACGCCATTCCCTCGGGGAGCTCCTGCGAGGATGATGTGGGGTGCGGCGACGGCGATCTTTGCACCAGCGATTCCTGCTACTTCGGCTGGTGCAAGCACGATGCAGAGAGCTGCGACGACCAGGACCCCTGCACCATCGATAGCTGTGATGCGGATACCGGTTGCCAGAACGTCGGCAAAGATTGCGACGACGGCAGCCCCTGTACCACTGATTCCTGCGAGACTGACCTGGGCACCTGCCTCCACAAACCGGTGCTCCACTGCGAAGCCGTCTGTGAGAGCCACAAGGATTGCGGCGTCTACGACTATTGCCACCCCACCAACAAGGTCTGCACGCTGATTCCCTCTACCCCCTACGACACCGAAGACGAATTCCCCATGGCCATCGCTGACGGACAGCCCACCTGGACCAACAGCACCGTCACTGTCACGGACGGGGGCCTGGTGCAGGATGCCTTCGTGAAGGTTTGGGTAACCCACTCCTACATTGGCGATCTCGTCTTGAAGCTGAGCAACGGCACCAAGACCGTCTATCTGCACAACCAGAGCGGTGGGGCAACCGACGATCTTTGCCGCGTCTACGACTTCGATCTCGTCGATGGCCCCGGTGACCTGAGTAACTTCCTCACCCTGGATGGCAACGGCACCTGGACTCTCTCAGCTCAGGATTGGAATGTCGGCGATGTTGGCACCCTCGACAAGTGGGTGCTCTTCCTCAAGCTGGCTGAGTGTACCGGCGGAAGTCAATGCGACGATGACAACATGTGCACTGAAGACCTGTGCGTGGCCAAGGATGGGGGCAGCAACGTCTGCGAAAATACTCCCGTCGAATGTAGCGACGGGAACTTCTGCAACGGCCTGGAAACGTGCGACCCGGCTGTCGGTTGTGTGGCAGGCGTAGCGCCGCAAATCAACGATGGAGTAAGTTGCACTGCCGACTACTGCGATGAAGAAACGCAGACCGTCATGCACACGCCCTCAGATGCCAAATGCGATGATGGCCACTGGTGTAACGGCACCGAAACATGCGATGCGGACAGTGGCTGTGTCGCTGGTACCCCCATCGTCGTCGACGATGGCATCGCTTGTACCGAGGACGCGTGCGATGAGGGCGTCGACCAGATTCTCCACGTCGGCAGTGATGCCCTGTGCGATGACGGACTTTGGTGCAACGGCGCCGAGGTCTGCGACCCCGCGGTTGGCTGTGTGGACGGACTGGCTCCCCAAGGGGACGATGGCGTGGCGTGCACGGTGGACGAGTGCGACGAAGAAGATGACCTCTTTATCAACAAGCCCAGCGATGCCTTCTGTAGTGACGGCTCCTTCTGCAATGGCAAAGAAATCTGCCATCCCCAATTTGACTGTATGCCCGGCACTGCACCTACCGTGGACGACGGCATTGACTGCACCACCGATGCCTGCAGTGAGGGGCTGGCGCAGGTCACCCATACCGCCGATGATGGTGCGTGCGACGATGACAATCTCTGCACCACCGATGCCTGCGCCCCCGGGGTAGGGTGCGTCAACGCGCCTAACTCGGACGATTGTGAAGATGGCAGCATCTGCACCACCGGTGACCTTTGCAGCGGTGGCGTTTGCACTCCAGGAGTCAACACCTGTCCTTGCGTCACCGTTGGCGATTGCCCCGATGACGGCGACAAGTGCAACGGCGAGTTTGTCTGCCAGGCCGGTTTCTGTGTTCTCGATGCGGCCACCGCCGTCGATTGCGGCCCGGACGTTAATGGCGGCTGCCTGGTGGCCACGTGTGTCCCCGCCACCGGCGCTTGCACCTACACCCAGCTGGCCATTGGCGAGGCGTGTGACGATGGTGATGCTTGCACCACCGGTGGCACCTGCGACAATGCTGCCAACTGTGTCGAGTCTGCTGTGGAGTGCAACGATGGGCTCTACTGCAATGGCGTCGAAAGTTGTGACTCGGTCCACGGCTGCCTGGGCGGAACGCCGCCAACCATCGATGACGGCATTGACTGCACCGCCGACTCCTGCGATGAGGAGCTTGACTGGGTCTCCAACAAACCAGTCAACTTCTTCTGCAGTGACGGGCTGTTCTGTAATGGTCCCGAGAAATGCAACAAAGATGTGGGTTGCGTAGCCGGTATCCCACCGGCAGCCGACGACGGCGTCGCCTGTACCCTCGATTCCTGCAACGAGAACTTCGATGCCATCCTCCATACGCCGCTCCACGTCATCTGTGATGATGGTCTCTTCTGCAACGGGGCGGAGACCTGTCAGCTTGATACTGGCTGCACGCCAGGTGACATCTCCTTCCTGGATGACGGTACTGACTGCACGGAGACCATTTGCGATGAAGCCACGGACCTTGTGACCCACGTGCCGAACTTTGCCCTTTGCAGCAACGGGGACCAGTGCGATGGCATTGAGGAATGTGTCTTTGGCGAAGGGTGCGTTGCGGGACCGCCCTTGGATCTCGACGACAATGTCGGCTGTACTATCGACGTCTGCGACCCCGCTACCGGCAAGATCTTGCACGTGCCGGATGATGCCCTCTGCAACGAGGACGGCGACTGGTGTAACGGGACCAGCGTTTGCCTCGAATGGGCTGGGTGCCAGCAGCTGGAGGCTCCTCTCCTGGACGATGGCTGGTTCTGCACCCAGGACCTCTGCGACGAAGATGGGGATGCCCCGCTCAACCTGCCTGATGATTCCATCTGCGATGATGGGAACCTCTGCACTGATGATGCCTGTGTCCCCGGTGACTCCGCCGACGCCGCCGGTTGTATTCACACTAGCAACGACGACTACTGTGAGTTCGGCGTCTGTACCATCAACGATATGTGCGTTGACGGCGAATGTCAGGCGGGTGACCCGGACCCGGAGTGCTTCTGTGAGTCCAACGAAGATTGTGGGGTGTGGGGCGAGGATGTCACTCCTTGCGACGGCACCCTTGCCTGTGTCAACAACCTCTGCGTCAACCAGAACCCTCTGCCGCCATGCGACGATTCCCTTGATACCGCATGCGTCAAGAACACCTGCCAGCCCAACGGCAGCTGTGAGTTTGAGTTGGTGGATGTGGGGACCCTCTGTGATGACGGCGATGCTTGCACCCAGGGAACCACGTGCGACGCCGCCGGCCAGTGCTTGGGGGGAGCCCCAGTCCTCTGTGACGATGGCCTCTATTGCAATGGCACCGAGCTCTGTCACCCTGTCAATGGGTGCGTGGCTGGTGATCCGCCGGACGTCGATGACGGCGTCGATTGTACCGATGACGTCTGCGACGAGAACACCGACGACGTGTACAATATGGCCAATTCAGTTCACTGCGATGACGGGCTTTTCTGCAACGGCCAGGAGCAGTGCAGCGTCCAGGCCGGAGGCTGCATCGCTGGGCAGCTCCTGGACCTGAATGACGATATCACTTGTACCATCGACAGTTGTGATGAGGTCTCCGATACCGTCACCCACGTCCCTAATCACGTCCTTTGCCAGGATGGCTTCTTCTGCAATGGCACCGAGATTTGCGACAATGAGGCCGGCTGCATTTCCGGTGATGGTCTCGATATTGACGACGGTGTGGACTGCACCAAGGACACCTGCAACGAGGCCACGGATGCAGTCTCCCATGTGGCGGTCCACGCTCTTTGCGACGACGGGCTCTATTGCAACGGTGCCGAGTATTGTGCCATTGGTGTGGGCTGTCTGTCAGGCGGCCCACCCCAGGTCAATGACGGGGTCTCATGCACCTTCGATGCCTGCGATGAGACGCTGGACAAAGTCATCCATCTGCCCGACGACTCCGTCTGCGCCGACGGAATCTTCTGCAACGGCAAGGAGTCTTGCGACAAGCAACTTGGTTGCACGTCAAAGCCGGTTCCCGGCCTGAATGACGGCATCGATTGCACCGTGGACAAGTGTATCGAGGATGGCCAGATGGTGGTGCACCTCAACGACCATGCTTTCTGCGACGACAACATCTTCTGCAATGGCCTAGAGAATTGCACTGGGCAGGCGGGCTGTCAGGCGGGAGCCGCACCGGCGCTGGCCGACGACGTGGTCTGCACTGCCGATAGCTGCGATGAAGCAGCAGATGAAGTAATCCACGTGCCGCAAGACGCCACCTGCGACGACCTCAACGACTGCACTACGGATCTTTGCGACCCGGAGCTGGGCTGCATCAACAATTTCAACACCGACTTCTGCAATGACGGTGAGTTCTGCACCATCGGCGACCAGTGCCAGGATGGCACCTGCGTGGGTGGCCAGGTCAACCCGGTGCCCGCTTGCCAGTGCGTCGTGGACGGTGATTGCCCGGACGACGGCAATGCTTGCAACGGCACCATGATTTGCGTCGCCAGCCAGTGTGAGATCAAAGCCGGCACCGTGGTCAGTTGCCCTGCTCCCTCAGGTTGCGTTGCCAAGACCTGTGATCCCGCGACTGGTACTTGCCAGAATGAGAATCTGCTGGCTGGAACCGCTTGTGACGATGGTGACCCGTGCAGCACCGACGACGTCTGCGACGGCGCCGGCAGTTGCTCGGGCGGCGCTGGCGGATGCGACGATGGGCTCTTCTGCAACGGTACCGAGACCTGCAATGCTCTTACCGGCGAATGCGTCCCCGGGGATGTCCCCGAGATCGATGATGGGGTTGCTTGTACCGCCGATTTCTGCGACGAAAACGATGACTTGGTGAAGCACACCGCCATTGATTCCATCTGCGACGATGACTTCTACTGCAATGGCGCCGAAACCTGCAGCCCCACTCTGGGTTGTCTGGCCGGGCCTGCGGTGGCCGTCTCCGACGGACTCCCCTGCACCGAGGATTACTGTGACGACGACCTCGACCTGGTGATCCATGTTCCCGATGACCTCAACTGCGACGACGGCCTGTTCTGCAACGGTCAGGAGACCTGCCATTTAACTCAAGGTTGCCTGCTTGGGGAGGCACCGACCGTGGACGACGCTGTTGCCTGTACCGTGGATAGCTGTGACGAGGCAACGGCGACGGTTCTGCATCTGCCTGAGCACGCCGCCTGCGATGATGGCGACCTCTGCAATGGTGCCGAGTGGTGCTCGCAGACCCTCGGTTGTCAAGCTGGCGAAATCCTCGACCCGGACGATGGCGTACCCTGCTCCATCGACGCGTGCGACCCCGAGATTGGCGAAGTCCACTACCCCGACCCGTCCGCTTGTGATGACGGCCTTTTCTGCGACGGGCTGGAGATCTGTGACCTCGACCTGGGCTGTGTTTCTGGCAAGCCTCCAGTGTTGTCTGACTATGTTGCCTGCACAGTCGATTTCTGTAACGAGGAATTGAATCTAGTGGAGAACAAGCCATTCGACGAGTATTGCAACGACGGCCTCTACTGCAACGGTGAGGAGACTTGCGACAAAGAGGCTGGCGGATGTGTCGATGGCGAAGTCGTAACTTGCGACGATGATAATCCCTGCACCATCGATCTCTGCGATGTTCAACTGAACAACGGCAAGGGTGCTTGTGACTCCAGCACCAAGATTCAGCACTGTGCCAATACGTGTGGCGGGGACCACCCCTACGATGCCGGCGACGACGAATGTGGCTATGACGATGCCTGCGTTGGCGGTACGGCGGGGCCGGGCAAGGGTAACTGCGTTCCTCTGTGCACCGCCAATGACTGCGTCAGCGGTAGCCTGGGCGTGGTGGAAGAGATTCCGGATGAAGGCTGCGTTGAACAGGAGATTGTGATCTCCGGCGGTGAGTCACTCATTGAGACTTTGCAACTGAAGTTGGAGACGACCCACTATCGCATCGGTGACCTGAAGATCACTCTCACTGGACCCGATGGTACGACCGTGACCCTCTGGAATAATCTGGGGGGCAGCAACAAGAGTATGCACAACACCTTCACTCAGTCCTTCGGCTACACTCCTGACTCCATGTGCCAGTTCCAGGGCGGTGTGGCCAACGGCACCTGGACTCTGACCATCTGTGACGAGTTTGCCGGCCAGGAGGGAACCATTGATGGCTGGTCCCTCTATGTGGATACCACCGACGCCGTCTCCAATGCCGGAGACGACTGCACTGATGCCATTGAAATCCCCGCCGTCGACGGGACCTATCTCTTCAGTGGCGAGACTTTGTGCGCAACTAAGCAGTACCTCAGTACTTGCGGCGGTGGCTCCGGCCGCGACCGCGTCTACAAGTTGACCACCGAGAAACCCACTTTCCTCAAGGCTGCCTTGGGACCCAACACTTTTGACCAGATCCTCTATGTTAAGAATGCGGATGGCGACACCTGTGGCCAAACGACTCTGGATTGCTCCGATTCATGCGCCGCCGGCGAGTGCGAAGAGACTGTTTCCGCACTCCTGGACGCCGGCACGACCTACTATCTCTTTGTTGACGGTGCCTCCAGCAATAGCGGCGCCTATGACCTTCAGGTAGTGGTGAGTGAGGCTCTGCCAAACGGCTTCCCGTGCAATGATGACGTCGAATGTATCAGCCAGTACTGCGACAACGGGTATTGTTGCGACGAGGGCACCTGCTGCTCCATCGTCGAGAATTGTCCGCCCACCTTTGCCGAGGACTCCGCTTGCTCCTCCCAGGAAGGTTGCCAGGGCGAACGCCAGGAGCCAGCTTGTCTTGACTTCCAATGCGCCGCGGTGGCCGTCGGTGACGACTCCGCTTGCGACGGACTTGTGGCCAACGACTGTGGCTACTACAAGGATTTCATCTGCACCGCCGACGAGGTACAGGATCTGCCCGAGTGTCCCGACTCCTGCGTTGCCGATGAAGAGTGTGATGATGACGCCCACTGCGACGATGTCTGCGAGCCAGACTTCCCCGACGGGAGCGAGTGTGACGAGAACTCCGATTGTGTAAGCGGGTACTGTAACTCCAACATCTGCTGCAAAGAAGGCGATTGTTGCACCGAGTTCTCCGGCTGCGACGACTCCTACGAGGAAGCCCCCGTTTGCGACGATGCGGGGTCATGCCAGGGTCACTACTCTCTCAAGGCATGCTGGGACTTCATGTGCAGCAAGCTCATCTTTGGCAACGACTCAGGATGCACCACGGAAGTGTTGGCCAGTGAGTGCGGGTGGTACAAGGATATCTTCTGCAGCGGAGAAGAAGCGCAGCCGGTCCCCGTCTGCCCGGACTCTTGCGTCCTGGACGACGCCTGTGATCTCGAAGCCCACTGTGATGATATTTGCCTCCCCGACCTTAAGAATGGCGAGATCTGTGACGAGAACAGCGATTGCGTGAGCGACCATTGCCAGAACGGATTCTGCTGCGATTCCGGCGATTGCTGCAACGAGGTAGAAGCCTGTCCGGCTGACTACGCCGACGTTGCCAGCTGTGACGATTCCAGCACCTGTCAAGGCCATCGGGTCGACCCCCTGTGCGTGAGCTACTCCTGCGTTTCCTCTTCCGTCCCGGACGACACTGCTTGCTCCGAGATAGTGCTGGCCAACAGCTGCGGCCTCTTTGCCGACATTTACTGCGTCGGCTTCCCGGAGCAGAATCCTCCCGACTGCCCCACCGAGTGCAGCGGTGACATCAATTGCGACCCCGTGGCCCACTGTGACGATGGGGATTGCTTCCTTGACCAGCCCAACGGCACCAGCTGCGACGAGGACTCGGATTGCATCAGCGTCCACTGTCAAAACGGCTTCTGCTGTGACTTTGGCAATTGCTGTGCAGTGGCCGGGGATTGCCCCGGCGAGTATTCCCAGCCATCCAATTGTGACATGCCCGCGGGGTGTCAGGGCCACCAGATGAACGCGGTCTGTACTGGGTTTGTTTGCGCCAGCGATGTAGTTGATGACGATTCCTCCTGTGTCCCGGCCGTCACGTCCAATACCTGTGGCTACTACAAGGACATGAAATGCAACGGCGACGCGGTCCAGAACCCTCCCATCTGCCCGACCAGTTGTACGACCCACTCGGATTGCGATGCGGTAGCTCGCTGCGACGAGGAGGAATGCAAGCCCAAATTGCCCAATGGTGGGGCCTGCAACGAAGGTGCTGATTGTCTCTCGAATTTCTGCGTCGACGGCTTCTGCTGCGACTCATCCTGCGAAGCGGATTGCCAGACTTGCGGTCAGGCCGGGATGGAAGGCACATGCTCCGGCCATGCCGCTGATACCGATCCCGAGAACGATTGTGGACTCTGTGAGGTATGCGATGGCAACAGCGCGTGTGCCCTGGTGCCCGAGGGTGAAGACCCCGTCTTTGACTGCCCGGGGTATGCCCCCGCCACCTGTAAGCTCACCGGTACCTGTTCCGGTTTTGGCACCTGCACATTGTGGGATGCTTTCACCGTTTGCGAGCCGGCTGAGTGCACCGGGCATGTCTTCTCCTCCGAGGGCATCTGCAATGGTATGGGTACTTGCATCGGCGGGGATTCCTCCGATTGTCAGCCATACCTGTGCAACGACGCCGGTGATGCTTGCCAGACCGCTTGCGTGGACGACTCTGACTGCATGGCAGCCTTCGTTTGCAACGGTGCCAATCAATGCGTCCCCAAGGACCCGGTGGGGGACCCTTGCACAGATGATGCCGATTGTATCACCGGCTTCTGCGTCGACGGCGTCTGCTGCAATGACGCCTGCGACGTAGACTGCCAGGCCTGTGACAAGCCGGGCCTCTTGGGGATCTGCACCTACCACATTTCGGGTAGCGACCCCGAAGATAACTGCGGCACCTGCCAGTTCTGCAATGGCGTGGGCGGTTGCAAGAATGTCCTGGCCGGCCTGGACCCCATGGATGATTGCCCAACCCAGGACATTGCTACCTGCGGGTTTGATGGTGGGTGTGACGGTATCGGCAGTTGTTCGCTCTATTCTGCGGGGAGCATTTGCGTTGCTCAGTCTTGCGCCGACGGGACGCAGCAGAACGCTGACACCTGCGATGGCGCTGCTTCCTGTGACGACAACGGGACCACCGATTGCTATCCCTACGTCTGCAACGGCGATTGGGGCTGCTACAGCTCTTGCATCACCGATGCTGAGTGTGCCGCAGGCACCTGGTGCCAGGGCGGAGAGTGTATCGAAGGCAAGGGCGACGGCGAGACCTGCACCGAGGACGACGAGTGCTCCTCGTCCATGTGCGTGGACGGCTATTGCTGCAATTCCAGCTGCGATGGAGTCTGCCAGTCCTGTGCCCTACCCGGGCTCCTGGGAATCTGCTCGCCCCATGGCGGCAATACTGACCCCGAGAACGATTGCGCCCTTTGCATGAGTTGTGACGGTGCCGGGGCCTGTGCTGCCTCCAGCGCGGGCCTGGACCCCCATGACGAGTGTGCGCAAAGCATCCAGACTACTTGTGGAACAGACGGCACCTGTAATGGCGCCGGCGCCTGCCGGAATTGGATCTCGGGCACCATCTGTTCTGCCCAGAGTTGCGCCGACGGCACCGTCGAACTGGCCGATACCTGCGATGGCGTGGGCGCTTGCCAGGACAACGGCAGCCAGCCCTGCTCGCCATATTTCTGCAATCCCATGGGCACTGCATGCGCCGATTCTTGCGCTGACGATTCCGAGTGCGTTGCCGATCACTATTGTGACGGCAGCAGCACTTGCCAGCCGAAGAAACCCAACGGGGAAACCTGTGGTGGCGGCAACCAGTGCATCTCTGACCTTTGCGTCGACGGCTACTGCTGCGATGCCGCCTGTGAGGGGCTGTGTGAATCTTGTGCCGTGGCCGGCTCCCTCGGAGCCTGCAGTCCCGTCGGGGTCGGATTGGACCCCGACGATGACTGTCCCTTCTGTGAAGCCTGCGATGGCGCCGGTGCTTGTGGTCCGGCCGCAACGGGAACCGACCCGGGCAATGACTGTGTCGACGAGGGCGCCGCCGAATGTGACCTGGACGGCACTTGTGACGGGACTGGGCTCTGCCGCACTTACTTGCCGGGCTCCATCTGCCACGAGCAGCTTTGCGTCGGTGATACACTGCATCTTGAGGATACTTGCGATGGCCTGGGCGATTGCATCGATGCTGGCACTTCTGCCTGCTACCCCTACATGTGTGGGGACGACGGCAACGCTTGTCGAACCGATTGCACCGAGCACTTCCATTGCGCATCGGACCATTTCTGCGACGCCGGGTCCTGCGTTCCCAAGAAGGACGATGGCGAAACCTGTGACGAGGGCCCTGAATGCATCTCGTCGTTCTGCGCCGATGGTTACTGCTGCGACAAGGCCTGTCTTGGTGAGTGCGATGCCTGCAACTCCGCAGGCCTCGAGGGGACCTGTACTCTCGTCCCCAACGGCACCGACCCCAACGATTCGTGCGGCACCTGTCGAGTCTGCAACGGCACCGGAGACTGCGTTGATGTGGCCGAGGGCCTCGACCTGGAATCTGAGTGTGCCCAGGAAGAGATTGACTCCTGTGGCCTCAACGGTGTCTGCGACGGCGCCGGCGCGTGCGCCTTCTGGGCCACTGGCTATTTCTGCCAGGAGCCGAGTTGTGTCGACAGCACCTTCTATCTCTCATGGATCTGCGACGGTATGGGGAGCTGCGTCGGCGGGCTCAGCGAAGATTGTGACCCTTACATGTGTAACGACCTGGGCACTGGCTGCCAGACCTTCTGTCTGGATGACAACGATTGTACCGACGATAACTACTGCGATACCAACCACGACTGCTCTCCCAAGCTTGATGATGGCGAAACCTGCACAGCCGCCAGCCAGTGTGCCAGTGGCAACTGCGTCGATGGCTACTGCTGCGATGCGCCTTGCGACGGTACCTGCGTCTCCTGTGGGTCGGCGGGCCTGGAGGGTACTTGCACTCCCATCGGTTCCGCGCTGGACCCGGCGGCGGAATGCCCGGCTTGCCAGGTGTGCGACGGTGCCGGCGCCTGCATGGCCGAAATTGGCGGCGCCGACGTCAAGGATGATTGCGCGGTGGAGGGAGTTGCTTCATGCGGCTTCAGCGGAACCTGCGACGGAGCCGGGGCGTGCGCCTACTACGAGGCGGCGCTCATCTGCAAGGCGCAAACCTGCGCTGCCGATACCCTGCAACTCGCTGACCTTTGCGATGGTGCGGGTGAATGTGTCGATGCCGGAAGCCAATCCTGCGCACCGTACGCTTGCAACAGCATCGGTACTGCCTGTCTCAACGGGTGCAGCAACGACAACGATTGCGCCGACGGCTTCTTCTGTGATAGCGGCGTCTGCAAGCCGGGCAAGG
>CALGBT010000939.1 GCA_937884235.1 uncultured Pseudomonadota bacterium | reverse complement strand
GCGTGGCGGTCCTTCGACTGCGCTCAGGATGACGGGGTTTGGGTGGTGCGTGGCGGTCCTTCGACTGCGCTCAGGATGACGGGGTTTGGGTGGGGAGTGCTACTTGATGCGGATCAGCCCAAAACGGGCGTTGGTGTCTAGCCAGGGGAAGACGTGGCGGTCTTTGGGGGCGTCGTAGATGGCACGGTCGCGGTCGCGCTGGGTGGTGACAAACTCGGTATCTTTGCGCAGGGGGGACCAGTGGTGGGTGCGTTGCACCATGGCCCCCATGTCGCACGCTTCGAGGATCTCGAGTTGTGGCGTCCGGGCGAGAATGGAGTGGGCCTGGGCATCCCAGATTGTGACCTGGGTGTCGTGGTGGGGGTGCTGTACCTGCTTGGAGAGTACGTTGGCCAGCCACTCCAGGGCCTCAGGGAGGTTGTCGGGTTCAACTACTCCCCGCATGGAAGAGGTCGGGGCGGTGGGTTTGAACTGGCCTCCCAGGTGGAGGGCGAGGACACCCCAGAGAGAAAGTGATCTGCTCCCCGCCATGGAGAGAACTGCGGGTTGCGAATCGAGGGCCAGGCGTAGTGAGCGCAGGGCCGTTTGAATGGCTCGGGACGAGAACCGCGCCTGGTAGTGAGCGATGAAATGGTCAAGGTAGACCATGGAATCGAGGAACTTCTCGTCGCCGCAGGTGCCATGCGCCGAAGCGTTGAAGGCGCTGAAGAGCAGGTTGCGGCACACCAGTGAGTCCAGCAACCGGCGCTGCTCCGGGGTGCCGCCCATGAGCATACTCTCAGCCATGAGGCCGTTGGCGCAGCCCTGGCTGTAACCGACATAGCCCCAGGGCGTGTCCACTGTGTGGACGGAATCGATAATGCGCTGTGCATTGTACTCCAGGGAACGACCTGACGCGGTATCGGCGCGGATGACCCGGACGCCGCGTCGCTCCTCCAGTCGACCATAGGCTTCCTCCAGTTCAGTACCCATTGCTCCCCCGGTGATAACTCCCATGGCGCTGACCACGGTGAAGTCGTAGTGACCTTCGGGGGGGGCGATGAGGAGGCGCACCAGGGGGTCCTGGCGCAGCCGTTGGCGATCTTCGGGGAAGTAGTAGAGGGCATCGATGACGAGGTCCACCAGGCGTTGTTCATCACGCGGCACGGACTGCCGGCCGCGGGTGCGAAGCCAGAAACGGACCTGGTCAATGTCTTCCTGGGCGTTGCGCACTACCGAAAGCACGGTGAGCGCCTCTTGATTGCGCGCCCAGAATTCTTTGAACAGCGGCTCTTGAAAAGCTCGCGGCTGAGCAGCCAACAGCCTGGCCGCAATGTCAAAGGCCCGTTGGTAGGCCGCCACTGCCCGCTTCTGCCGGTTCTCATCCAGGGATTCAAAATCACAGCGTCGGCCCGCGCGGTCGGCCCGGGTGATGGCCTCAGCCAGTTGCTCCCAGAGCTGGCGCCGGCCAGCAGTTCTCCGCTCCGGGCGGGGAAGCGGACGGCGAGCCTCCTGCAGGTAGAACTTCAGGGCACGGTAGGGTTCCGCCAGGGAAAGGACTTGATCCGCAGTGGCGGCCAGGGCCTCGAAGTAGCTGTGGTTTGCCCGCCGCCCGCCTGCCAAAAAATCGTCCAGGCGGGGGAATTCGAAGCCCATGCGCTCGCCCAGTTTTCCGGCCAGGTCCAGGGGTTCCCGCATGGCTTGTTGCGGCAGGTCAAGGAGCGCGTTGAGGGCCGCGGTGAGGACCCGAGGGTCGTGGAGCCCCAGCTCCGCCAGCACATCTCGGAGATAGCTGGCCGGCTGCTCCAGAACCATTTCCAGCAGCAATCGCTGATTCAATTGCACGGCGCGGCCGGCCCAGGCCGCCGCTAGCCCGGCGTGGAGCAGGGCGGCCACGTCCCGCGGACCGAGGAGGACATCGGGGATGTCGCAGTACTTCTGGAGCCGCACGTTCTCCTTGCCGAAATCCCTGGTTTGCGTCTGCTGGGGGGCGGCCTGCCGACTGCGGCGAATGGTCTCTGCGAGGAAGAAGGCGATGGCCATGGCCTGCGGCGCGTAAGCCACGCCGCCATAGCCCTGGGCGATATCAGCGACCCGCCGTTTCAATTCCATGACGTGGTGCAGGCGGGCGATGTCGGCTGGTCGCCAGTCCTGCCGCTGGCGCGCCAGGAGATACTCCAACTGAGTGATAGTGAGGTAGGGTGCGCTCTGCGCCACCGCCGCAGAGAACCCCGCAGGCAAAGGGTCGGTGGCATCGACGGTTGCGTAGAGCTGGTTGGCATCGGGCCAGGCTGCGTAGCGTTCGCGATAGTCTGTGGCCTCGGCCAGGGCACTTCCTTCCCGGACACGCAGTGGGGGTACCGGCGCTGCCGGGGCGAGGACCCGGGCGGCCAAACGAAGGCCGCGGTCCACCTCAAACTCATACGCGTGGTCAGGATAATAGTCTGCAATCAGGCGCTTGATTTCGGCGATGTCCGGCCCCTTTCCTCCCACCACGTCCATGATCAGGGGGAGCAAGCGAGCCTCCGCTTTGACGTCGCCAAAAGCTACCCTGGCCACCACCCGGGCAAGGCGGTCCGCAGGGATGCAGTCGGCCGGCCGCTCGATGCCATCATCATCAGCAATCTGCTGACAGCGGCGCACGAATGTGCGGAGTCTCTGGAGCCAGGTGACGGCTTCCGGTGAGAAGACCTCCAGGGTTGCGAAAACTCTGTCAACCGCCTCATCGGAGTCGAGTATCTCAAGCCAGCGGTCCAACTCATGGGCGGGGTTCAGCAGGGCGTTGAAGAAGCGGGCATCATAAAGCCCCCCCTCCTTTCCGGAGATACTGATGCCCCCGGCCGGCGAGATGTGAACTCCCACTTCCCCCTGGCAGAGGGGCAGCACGAAGAGCATCACGTAGCGGTCCTCGTGGCGCAGCACTGGGGAAGTGCCCAGAAGATCCCAGGCGAAGCGGATGGCGGCCCGCCCCAGTCCGCTGCCAGCCAGGATGCCGTCGTCGATGCTCGCCACAAAGCGGGAGCCGGGGGGGAGGCGGAGGAGGCGGCCGTCCAACGTGGCCTCCGCCTCACGCAAGACCATCCGCCCAGTGGTACCTGTGAAGTCGGCTTCGAATGGGCTGCTGCGTCGTTGCGTCAGGCGGACCAAGCCGTCCAGGGCAATCTCTGCCTTGGCGCGGCTCGTCGCCACACAGTCCCCCAGATTCAACTCCGGGAATGCGGCAACGTCGGTTTCGGTGCGTAGCTGAAAATCCGAAGACCCCGTCAGTCGCAACTCGTAGGCTCCGGAGTCCGACGAATTCAATGAGCCGGTGATGTGAGCGAAGGGCATGACGGGGTAGAAGCGAGTCCGTCCGACGTCTGCGAGGCTGCTTTCCCGCACCGCCGTGTCCGCTGCAAAGCGCAGGTCAAGTTGCCGCTCTTCAGCATCACCGAGCGCTTTTCCGAAGCGCGCCGAGACCTTGCCATCGACGATAACGTTGCGAAGTTGCAGGCGCAGGTCAGTCTCGCCCACGAGGAGGTGGTGCGAGTAGCGCAAGCGGACGTCAGCATCGGCCAGGGAGGAATCAGGCAGGACGCTGCCGTGGACCAGGAACGCCAGTTTTTCGGAGGACCACTCGCCGGAGATGAGGGATTCCAGGCAGCGGCCCATGGCCGTGTCCGCTGGGGAAACCACTTCAGGCAGTCCCGTCCAGCCCTCGAAACCTCCTGCCGCCTTGACCCGGCGATCACCCCAGGCAATCTCCAAGTTCTCGATTTGCACGGCAATACGTTCGGGGGAGACGGCGCCATGGAAGCCAGCCTCCACGTCCACCAGCCCGAGTAACCGGGTATCCACGGTCCACTGTCCTTCGTCGCTCATCCCGGCCAGCATCGTCAGGTCCGGGAATTCACCGCGGACGTTGAGGCGCCCGCGTAGTGACTCCACCATGCCCCCCAATTGCTGTGCGAGATCGAGGGCCGGGAAGGCCGCACCGGAGGTGCTGGCGGTGGCCAGGGGCTGGGCCGAAAAGAGTTGCTCCAGCAGGGCATGTGGGGCTGGGAGGATCGCCCGGTGGACCCGGACATGGCGAAAGGGCACGCGCACCTGGCCCATGAAATCCCACTCCCCGGTGAAGCGCAGCTCAAGGACCCAGCGGCCGCCGCGTCGCACTGGGTGTCCGGAGATTCGTTCCAGGCGCACGGTCGCAGCTTCGTGGAGGATGTTCTGGGCGGTTCCCTTCCACTTCGAAGGGTGCAACTCACGGGCCAGACCGGGGGGCAACCAGTCGCCGACGAAGCTGGCGACGCGTCCAGCCATCTGCAGGCCCAGAGATTTCAGGTCGGTAACGCCCGTCTGGTCGGCGATCATCTTGGTGAGACGGTTCAGGAGATCCGTGACCTCGTAGTCCTGGAACCGCCCTTGGAGACGAGCGAGAATGGCCAGGATATTGCCCAGAATGAGGGGCTTGTCAAAGGCCAGTTCAACTGCGGTGAGCATGCGCAGGTCGTCGACGTCTTCGTCGGGCGTCCCAGCTGCGAGCATGAGATGGCAGGCACAATCTGGGAGCACCTGAGCCGGGAGAGTCTCGCCAGCAAAGATGGAGAGTTCATAGTCCCCGGGCCGAAGGGCCAGGGCAATGCCGGCCCGCAGGCTCTCCAGCAGCCCGACGCTGGCATCGCCAAAGGAGATGCCCAGTTCACGGGGGGTAGTCAGGGGCGAGAAATCCCCCAGGGGGATCTGGTCTACCTGGTTGACCGTTACCCGGATATGTGGCCGCTGTCCGTCCCCGGGCAGGGCTTCTGGGGATTCCTTCACCGTTGATTCGCGCTCCATCGGCTTGCTCTCCGTCATTTGCAACGGCCCTAGTCTATTAGCCGCCCTCGCCCATTGCAACCGTGCTATGAAGAGTTGTCGGATGGAGGCGCGAAAAGGATTTGCGCATGCATGTGAGCTGTGCGTAATATGGGCGAGGTTGCTGGCTATCATCGGGTAGTCACATCCTGCTCCACTGGCCACCGACGAGGTAATTCCATGTTACAGAACTCCAGCGGCAGGAACGCGTTCGGGCTCCGCGTTCTATTTGCCGTGCTCCTGCTCCTGAGTCTGGGCGCCTGCGGCACCGGGGATGACGATGATTCGTCAGCCGATGTGCCGGTGGTGGGCAGTGACGTTGAAACGCCGGGGGACGATCTCACCACCTCTCCTGAAGATGTCAGTGACCCCGACGTTTGCGTCCCGAAGTGTGCCGGCAAACAGTGCGGTGACGATGGTTGTGGCGGGATTTGCGGCCATTGCCTGACCATGGAGGGGGCGGTCAAGGACGACCTCTGCCTGGCAGACAACACTTGTACGCCGTGCGGTTGCGGTGAGCAGGAATGCGGGATTGACCTGTGTGGCAGCCCCTGCGGCACCTGCCCCGGCTCATGGGTCTGCAATGACCAGTTCAAGTGCGAGCCCCCCCCGGTCAACTGCGACTTCACCGGCTTCCATGGCGTTGACGACTACGCCAAAGCCAACAAGGACTCTGTTGGCGGTTTCACCTTCCACTACCAGGGCATCAGCCAGGAGACCATGCCCTTTGACGTCCTCGTGGTCGACATGGATACGGGGGCTGGCGGCCCCACGGGCCCCGGGCTTTATGACCTGGCCTATCAGAGCTTCGACCAGGGCGGCCTTTACGTCTACATACTCAAGGGCTGGAACGGCAATGGCTATGACGATCTCTATGTGCCAACCGAAGGTACCCTCGAGATCAAGTCACTGTCCAAGGACGGCGGGCAGTTCCAAGCAACACTTCACAAGGGCATTCTGGAGCAAGCCAAGTTCAACGGTGACACCAATGCTCCCGACTTCGTCGCCCATGGCAAGATCTGGTGCCTCGATAATGTCTCCATTGACACCGAGTTGCTGGTGACTCAGGAATACTGCGTTGAGGGCGGAACTGGCCCGAGCATTGGCGACAATATCGCCAACTTCAAGCTGCAGCGGTGCGACGGACAGTGGGTTGACCTTCACGATTCCTGTGAAGCGTACAAGGCCATCTGGATCGTCGGCACCGCCGGGTGGTGACCGGGTTGCGCCCAATACGTGCCGCAGGTTGCGGCCGAATACAAGAAGAACCACACCGGATGGGACCTGGCAGTTATCCTCGGTGAGAACCAGAGCTATGGTCAACCCACTCTGAGCTACTGCAAGAGTTATGCGTCGCAGTACGGAGTGCCAATCGACAAGATGTACCTTGATTGGGGGAACCAGTACGGCTCCTTCGAAACCCTCTTTGGCAGTGTCAACCCCTACGTTCAGAGTGATGGCACCTTTGCCTTGCCCTGGGATGCGGTCCTTGACGGCGACAACATGGAGTACATGCACTGCTCCATGGTCGGGCCCTACCAGAGCGCCGCTGCTGCGGTGAACGACCTGCTCGCAGACTAGTCCCCACGGGTTTTGCATCGCCATTCCTTCCTGACTATGCTATAACGAATCTGCCCGGTGCGCGTGTGCGCTGCGGCGGTTTTCGCATCATGATTTGGAGGTAATATGCTGGCGCGAGTGCATTCGTCGAGTCTAGTCCCAGTTCTGCTTCTGGCTCTCTTTCTGGTCGCCTGCGGCGGCGATGATGGCGAGAAGAAGGACCCGTGCGGCAACGGCATTTGCGCGGATGTTCACGACGCCTACGTCGCCGACGATGCCGGTGCCGAGATCACGGTCACTGAAGACGCAACTGCGTTTGGTGAGGTTTCTGAAACTCGAGTGGAAGAAGACTTGCCGGTCGCTGGGGAAGTCGTCCCCGAGATTATCGAGAATCTGGCCCCAGGCGATGTCAAGCGAATCAAGGGCAAGGTTGTGGATGAATCCGGCAATCCTATCCCCTCGCTCTTCGTGCAACCTTGCACCTACACTGCCGATGTTGAACTCTGCCACAAGGCCACCACTGATGCCGATGGTAACTGGGTGGTGAACTTCTCGCCGGCCAAGCCGGATCTTGTGGGCATTCACGTCAGGTTCGTGACCAACGACTACACGCCCACGGCATGCTATTGGGACATGGAGGAGCTGAATCTCGTGGACAACGAGATTGTCTTCACCGAGCCCTTCGTGATTTACGGGCAGGGG
>CALGBT010000938.1 GCA_937884235.1 uncultured Pseudomonadota bacterium | reverse complement strand
GCAGACGAGGGGAGCGCCGGGGACGCACGCCCCACCGCCGCAGACGTCGTCGACGGTGCAATCGCTGCCGTCGCTGCACGGGCTGTCGTTGGGTACAAACTGGCACCCGGTCGCCGGGTCACAGGAATCGTCGGTGCAGAGATTGCCGTCGTCACAAACAAGGGCCGCGACCCCAGGCTGGCAGCTCTTGCCAGCACAAACGTCCCCGACGGTACAGGCGTCGCCGTCGTCGCAAGGCTTCAAGTTGGGTTCGTTGACGCAACCGTCAGGTGGTTGACAATAATCAGTGGTGCAGACGTTGTCATCGTCGCAGTCAAGCCAGCCAGTAGTTGCACATTGCCCGTCGTTGCACTGATCTCCGGTGGTGCATGGGTTGTTATCATCGCAGGCATTCTGATTGACGGTGAAGCTACAACCAGAGAGGGGCAGACAGCCATCATCGGTGCACGGGTTCTTGTCGTCACAAAACAGCGTGCCCGAGCCGATACATTCCCCTAGCTGACATTGGTCCCCAGTTGTGCAGACGTCGCCATCACTGCACGGAGCCTGATTCAAGCCGTGGACGCAGCCGGTGGCCGGGTCGCAGGAGTCGGTAGTGCAGATGTTCTCGTCGTTACAATTGGGGGCAAGACTGCCCACGCAGACGGAGTTGGTGCATTGATCCACGAGGGTGCACGCGTTGCCGTCATTACAGGCGGCATTGGTGGGTGTGTGCACGCAACCGGCCTGCTGGTCGCACGAGTCCGCGGTGCAGGGATTGCCATCGTCACAGGCCAGCAAGCCGCTGCTCTGGCAGGTCCCGTTGCTGCAGGCATCGCCGGTGGTGCAAGCATTGCCATCGGCGCAAGGGGCAAGATTGGCCTGGTGCAGACAGCCGTCTCCGGGTACGCAGCTATCGTCTGTGCAGAGATTGCCGTCATTGCAATTCACCGCGACTCCGTCGGCGCAGGTGCCTTCTATGCACCGCTCGCCGATGGTGCAGGCATCGCCGTCTGAACAGGGGGCATCTTCGTTGGCCGCAACCGTAGAGCATTCCCCGCTGACCGGGTGGCACTTGGCGGCGAGGCAGGGGGCATCGGCTCCCGTTGGGGCCGGGCAGGAAATGGCCGAGTCGGGGTCGATGGCACACTTGTAGGGAACCGAATCGGTATCGCAGAGGAGCGTGCCATTGCAGACGTCGCCGTCCTCAAGGGGGAGACAGCCGCTGTCCTTCAAGCAGTCGCACTGAATGTCGAAACCGGTGCACATTCCCTGACTGCAGGTGTCGTTGATGGTGCAGGGGTCATTGTCGTCACAGGCGGCCTTGTTGAACGAATAGAGGCAGCCGCCCGCAGGATCGCAGGCATCGGTAGTGCAGACGTTGCCGTCGGCACAGTTGATGGCGGTACCCACGCAGACTCCGGCATCACAGTGGTCGGCAAGAGTACAGACGTCGCCGTCGGCACACTCGGTCCCGGTGAGCGGGCTGTGTTGGCACCCTTCATCCGGATCGCACGAATCCTGCGTGCAGGGGTTCTCATCCTGGCAACTGACGTCGTCCACCTCGCCGTTGCAGTCATCATCGAGGCCGTTGCACTCCTCAAAGAGTGGCTCAGGGGCATCGCAGGCGGTGAGGCCGGCCTCGGTGCAGGTCCTGAGACCGGCACATTCTCCGGCCTCGTTGGCTTTGCTGCAGGTTGTGGAGAGGGCCAGCAGCACTGATTTCTGTGAGCAACTGCAGGTACCCGAGTCGGAGACACACTGCTTGAGGGTGGTTCCCTCCGTCGTCGTCGAGTCCTGACAGGTGTAGCCGGCCGGGCAGGTGCCCGCCTGGCAAGGGGCCCCGCAGAAGTTGCCCGCACCACCATAGTCGACGCAGACGTCCTCCACGCCGGTGGCTGATTCGCAGTCGGCGCTGGTGTGGCAGGGGCGACAGAGGTGAGTGAAGGGGGAGACGCAGGCGAAGGTCAAGTCGGGTCCGGCACCGATCTGTTGGCAGAACCAACCGGCGGGGCATTCCTCGACGCAGGTTGTGGAGCAGACGGAGTCGCCCATGTGGTCGAGGCACAACCCGGAGAGACAGTCGTCGGGGCCTTCGCAAGGGTCGAGAAAGCAGCCGCTGCCAGCTTCGCAACCGCTGCCCATCTCAATCGCGCCGTCGGGCAGACTGGCAGTGTCAAACTCGACAGTCTCAACGACATCAGGTGCGACAGGCACGTCCACTTCCACCACCTGGTCGGCCGCCCCTCCAGTGTCCAGAGCATCTTTGCCTTTCACCACGATACCGCCGTCAGTTCCGGAGCAAGCGGCCAGGATGAGTCCGCAAGTCAGAAGCAAAGTCCATCGCATCATAGGAATCCTCCAAAGCTTTGCGAGTGAGGATACCATGGCGCCGCGGTCGTGTCAGCTTGGGATGGAATGGGCGGCAGAACCGGGGGGAGTCCAGGAACCTTGACGAAGCGTTATGACCACAGTAACATGACCATGGTCACGGGAGGTATGTCATGATGGTTACACTATCAAAAGCCAGGTTCAAACCGCGTGCCCTGGAGTATCTGCGTCGGGTGGAGTTGGAGGGCGTGGAACTGGTGATTACGGACCGCGGTCGGCCGGTGGCTCGAGTAGTTCCCTACCATCAATCGGCAAGTGAATTGCTGGCTGACTTGCGAGGTAGCGTACTCGAGTTTGCGGACCCGACGGAACCTGTGGGGCTGGGGGACTGGGAGGCACTGGATGATCCTGCTTGATACGCATGCCTTTGTCTGGTTTGTCAGTGGGGCAGACCGAGAGTTGTCGGCGGCGGCTGATACGGCAATCAAGGCGGAGGTGTCCGGGGGGCTGTTGGCGGTATCTTCGATCTCTGTTTGGGAAATAGCGATGCTGGCGGCCTGCCACCGGATTCGTTTGGACCGTCCGTTGGATCAATGGTTGGCGAAGTGTGAATCACTTCCCTTTGTGAAGTTCATCCCCGTCGACAACGCCATCGCAGTTAGGTCCGTCGGTCTCCCTCCCCCGCTCCACAAGGACCCGGCGGATCGAATCATCGCCGCGACCTCTCTAGCCCTAGACATTCCTCTGGTCACCAAGGACCGGCGGCTGCGGGAGTATGTACCGGTGGCGACGATCTGGTAGCCTGAAACCGCTACCGCTTTTCAGCAACTCTGCTATGGTAGGCTCATGGAAACCAAGTACACATTCTTCGCCCCGACGCCGCTGGGATTGGAAGGAGCTTTGGTCGGCGAATTGGAAGTTCTACTCGGCAAGACGGTGACTCCGGCCCGAGCCGGGGCCTCCTTTGCCGGGACTTTGGAAACCGGCTATCGGGTCTGTCTCTGGTCCCGAGTAGCCAGTCGAGTGCTCCTGGAGATTGGCCGCTTCCCGGCCCCAACTCCTGAGTTGCTGTACGCAGGTATCCAGGGAATCGATTGGCGCAATCACATGCGGTTCGACCAGACGCTCTCGGTCTCCTTCTCTTCTGCCCGCTCGGAGATCAAGCACACCAATTTTGGCGCCTTGAAGACCAAGGATGCCATTGTCGACCAGTTTCGTGAGCGGCTTGGCGAGAGGCCTTCGGTGGCGCGGGAGAATCCTGATCTCTCAGTTGCCGTGCACATCCAGGACAACGAGGCCATAGTGAGCATCGACCTGGCCGGTGCGCTCCATCGGCGTTCCTGGCGTGGGCGCAGCGGTCCGGCCCCCCTCAAGGAGAACCTGGCCGCAGGGATTCTGATGCTGGCGGGGTGGCCGGAAGTCCTGGCTCGCAAGGGCGGGTTTGTCGACCCCATGGCCGGGGCCGGAACCCTGGTGGTGGAGGCCGCGCTGATGGCCGCCAACACGGCCCCGGGACTGTTGCGCGGCGGTTTCATCATCGGCAATTGGCGGGGACACGACCGGAAGCTGGCGGCCCGCCTGCTCAAGGAGGCACGGGAGCTGGACCGCCGGGGTGAGGAACTTGGAGTCGAAATAATTGGCTTTGATGCGGATCCAGCTGCGGTGGACCGTGCCCGGCACAACGCACATGATGCGGGGCTCGGTCAGCGGGTGCACTTCGAGCGGCGCGAATTGGCCCTGGTGGACCCCATGGGCGACGTGCCCGGGATTGTGGTGGTCAACCCCCCGTACGGTGAGCGCCTGGGCGAGCGACGTCGCATGGGTCCCCTGCATCAACGACTCGGCATGACCTTGAAGCAGCGCTTTCCCAACTGGACTGGGTATGTCTTCACTGGCAACCTGGAGGCCGCCAAAGAGATCGGCCTGCACGCTTCGGCCCGCCATGTTCTCTACAACGGGGCTCTGGAGTGTCGCCTGCTGGAGTATCATATTCTCCCTCCTAAGGAGCAGCAGGCCGCCCCCGGTGGCGAAGCCGAGATGTTCGGGAATCGGGTGCGCAAGAACCTGCGGAAGCTCAAGAGCTGGTTGAAGAAGGAGG
>CALGBT010000937.1 GCA_937884235.1 uncultured Pseudomonadota bacterium | reverse complement strand
ATCCTGAGCGCAGCGAGCAAAGCGAGCGCAGTCGAAGGACCGCCACGCACCACCCATACCCCGTCATCCTGAGCGCAGCGAGCAAAGCGAGCGCAGTCGAAGGACCGCCACGCACCAGATGTGCCACCAGACCGCAACAACCTCACTCAGAATCACAAGCATCGCCAATCCCATCACCATCGGAATCGGCTTGGTCGGTATTGGCAACGTCCGGGCAGTTATCCTCGATCAGATTGAAGGCGGGGTTGTCGGGGTAGACGAGGTTAATGCGATAGTCCCGATCCGGGTCCATGGCCCCGGTAGTGAATTCAGATGCGTAGGGATGGTTGAAGGGGTAGTTACCCAGGCTCTCGAAGGTGGCATTGAAGAATGGATAAAGCAGCCCGGTCAAGGGGAAGTTGCCCGGCACCCTGGTGCCATCCTTGCGCACAATCTCGGCATGCCCGACCACATAGTCACGTACGGCGTTCCAGTCGTGGTAGATCGCCCCCCGGTCTTCGTAGCGGAAGCTGTGAACAACCCCACGCTTGTCAAGCTGCTGGTCGAGGTCCATGAAACCCACCGGCGGCCCCTCGAAGTCCAGCGTACCAGTAGTGAACATCAGGTTGCCGTCAAAGGGATACTTCTCGAAGTCAGTGCGCCAGACATCCGGGGCCCCGGCATCGGCCCGGCAAGTGGTATCCAGCCCGCAGAGCACGCCCAGCACGATCTCGTTGGGAATCGCGGGCGGCGACATCCAGAAGCAGGACTTGGCCCCGGCCGGCACGTAGCGCTGATCGGCGGTGACGTTGCGGTTCTCACCGGTTGAAGGACAGGCTCCCTCGTCGCAATTCTCCGTGCACTCCGCCGCCTCCCGGCAATATCCCTGGGGCCGCTGGCAAAGCTTGCCGGCGGGGCAGGGGACGATGGTGGCCGGGTCGATCATCGCCAGGTCGCGATAGCCGTCGGCAACGGGCTGATAGGGGTAGCTGGCGTTGCTATCTTTGTTGCAAATCTGGTCGTGAGTAATGGGCGTCCCCGGATCCCAGTTCCAGTAGGCATAGGGATTGAACATGGACGGCGTCGCCCCAATAAGCGCAAACATCGAGCCCCAGTCCTTGGGGAAAAGGAAGGTGTTGATGGGGGTGCCAAAGCCGCCGCCGGAGCAACCGGTAACGCCCCAAGCGCGACGGTAGTAGTCCCGCCCGGCATTGTCGTCGGGGTGCTCCTCGTCGATGATGTTGCCGTCGTTGTCCAGCTTGTTGCCATCATCGTCCATGCCGCGCACCCGGAACTTCTGCCCCACGGCTTTGCGCATGGTGTGGGAGAGAAAATACGCGTAGCTGGTGTAGGCGTTGAAGTCCGGCAGCAGTTCCGGATTGGGGATCCCCATGAACTGCGTGTAACAGGTCTTGGCGCCGGGATTGACCGCCCATGCCCAGCCGCCCTTGCAGTACTCATCGGGCACGGTGCCGTCGGGCAGCACCAGCAGAATCGGTTCAAGAACCCCCTGGGAGGAGAAGCGAGGCAGTGTCGCCCAGCCAAAGGTGTCGGCCAGGGTCAGGCCCTGGGCATTGTAAGTGTGCAGCCCGACAACGGCAGGGTAACGCTGTTGGTCGTTGTCCCACGGGATCGCGGTGGTATCCAGCTCCGGGTCCCAGGAGCGATACTCCGGCGGCACGAAGACATTCACATGCACCGGATAGGGGAAGCAGCGTTCGCACTCCTCCGCGGGGACGACGAAATCTACTATCTCGTAGCCAGTAGACCACCCGGGCAACGTATGGAAAGTCCGCTCATGGACCCCACCTTCCCCCAGGTCGATAACTACAGTGTAGGCACGAGTCGGGCGATAGGTGCCGTCCCCGGCCGCCTCGCCGCACAGGTCATTCGCCAAGTCGCAGTGCACCGGCTGGACGATGAGCGCCGGCCAGCGGTGGATTCCTTCCTTCACCGGTCGCCAGGTACTGGACATCTCGATGACCGTGGTCAGCAGCCCCGTCTCTTTGTCCAGTTCCTGGACGTGGACAGAGAAGTTCTCGTTGAACCACTCCAGCTCCTTGGCGTTTTGGGGCATCCTCGTGTCAGCGGGAAACTCCAGGACGATCTTCTTCTGAATGGAGACCATGTCCCGATCCCCGAGGTTGGTCCACAGCACCTTCAGCGACTTCGGTAGGTCTTCCGGTGGAACCCAGACGTCGCTCGCACGCACGTGGTCAGCCTCCTGGGTATCCTGCTCGGCCCCGCCGCCCACGTCTTCAGCATCCGCAATTCCGGTAATCTCCCCGGACAGCGAGAGGTCGTTGCCACCAGTGCCATCAGTGCCACAGGCCATGAGCACAGTCACCAGCAGCAAATACAGTGCGTTCTTCATCTCGGTCCCCTATCAGGCAGTCCAGCCCCAGCTACTGTACCACCGCAGGGCGCAACCGCGCAATGCCCCCACTTTCCCACCAGGGGATCAAGAAACAGATCAGTGATGCGCCCGCAATGCCCCCACTTGCCCACCGGTCATCCCGCGGCCGGCCGCCGGCCGGCGAGGGATCCCCGGGCACCACCCAGTCTCTTCTGCGGCACTTCCAAGCCACCCAGAGATCCCTCCGGCGGCAAGCCACCGTTCGGGATGACACTAGAAAACGTGGAGGCAGGGGTATGCATGGAACAGCGACGACTACCTGAATACTGCTTCAGCAAAGATGCACTGCGTGCCATCTCCAATGGGTTCACCCTCCCAGGGATCGCCGGCAGCCAGCATCACTGTCTGCTGTAGAAACACTTGATTGAAGAACTCGTCCCAGCACTCGGAGACGTAGAAGCTCTCGACGGCCGGGGTCACGTTAGGCAGGTCACCACCAGTGACCAGCACATCCGCCCGGCCATTGCCCGCAGCCGTCCAACGAATATGGTACGAGAGATTCTCCTTGAGCACGAGGTCCTGACGCTCCGGATCGTCCTGGTGGACGTCCGCCACGAGAGAAAATCCATACTGCCCTGACAGGTCCGCATTCTCCTGGTAGCTGTATGTTGCGTCGCCCGGCTCGTCCATCTCCCCGTCCTGGAAACCGTCGAGCATGACGTTGATAACCCGGCCATCGCCTGCGGTATCGTAGTCAAAGGTGATAACGCCCGAAGCAACGGTAGTCTGGTCCAGACTCTTCATGGTATCGAAGTCCAGCACCATGATGCCCACGCTCTTGAGCGCTCCGCCAGAGGATTGGTATTCCCCAGTGAGCACATCATCGAAGGGGCCAGAGCTATCTTCTTTCTTGCGCACCTGCAAACTGTAGGAGAAGTGGTTGTCCCCCTCCTTGAGGAGCGTAAATTTGATGGTAACAAGAGAGAGCGCCGGCGTATGCGGCCCCCAGACAAAGCCGTTGTCGACCTTCTCGGTGTAGGGGTTATCCGTAATGTCATCCACCAGGTGCAGCAACCCCCAGGTCATGGCATTGAGCCCTCTGACCCCGTTGATGGTGTCCAGGTAGTACTTGGCCTTGACGTCGCCGTCAGCCTTGCCCGACCTCAGGGCCTGCCGCAAGGTCTCAGAATCGCCCCCGCCAGGGATGTCCAGGTTGACGATTCCGGCCTCAGGAATCGCCTGCTTGAACTCGTCGGGCAGCTTGTTCTCCTCCACCAGACACCCGACATGGGAGAACCCGATTGCCAGCACCACCACGAATATGTATCTCATATCTCCTCCTCGAATCCGCGGCCCCCATGGTACTACGGGGCCGGTTCAAAAGCGAACTTCGCACAACGCCCTTGACTTCACCGATGAATTCCCTAGCATTTCGGTAGATTTTAGTGCGACCGCATTAGTGCCTTCCATTGCGGCGTCCGACTAGGAGAGTGACAATGACTGAGACTGACACCACGACGCTTGAAGTAGCCAAGGAACTAGACTGCATCGGCATGTTCTGCCCGATGCCCATCTACAAGGCCTCCATGGCCATGAAGGGGCTGGAAACCGGTCAGATACTCAAGGTACTCAGCACCGACCTGGGCTCCGTCGCAGACTTCCCCTCCTTCGCCCGGCAAGCCAATCACGAATTGCTGGCCACAGACGAAGCCGACGGCGTGCATATCTTCTTCATTCGTAAGGGAGGCAACTAATGGAAGCTGCGACGCCCAAAAAGCCCAGACGCATCGCCCTGGTGGCCTCCAAAGGCACCCTTGACCAGGCCTACCCGCCGCTCATTCTGGCAACAACAGCCGCCAGCATGGGTTGGGAAGCCGGGATCTTCTTCACCTTCTACGGCCTCGACATCATTCATAAGAAGAAGCATACCAAGCTCGGCGTGCCGCCCCTGGGCAACCCCGCCATGCCAGTCTCCATTCCCAATCTGATTGGCGCCCTGCCCGGCATGACCGCCATGGCCACGTCCATGATGAAAGGCTGGATGGAGAAGGCTAAGCTTCCCACCATCCCCGAGTTCCTGGACATGGCCAAAGAGATGGACATCAAGCTCTTCGCCTGCTCCACCACCCTGGGCGTCATGGGCATCACCCCCGACGACTTGATTGAAGGGGTAGACATCGCCGGGGCCGCCGCTTTCCTCGATTTCGCAGCTGATTCCAACATTCAGCTCTTCATCTGACAGGAAGCCGCCGGCCCGGTTCTTGTACGATAGCAGTTCCGCGTGTATACCTAGGGGTAGTAGAACTTCGAACGGATGGACCAGACCCTGTTCCCCTTGGCCACAGCCCTTATGCTGCCTTCTTTGCCTCTAGCGGCCATCGTCACTGAGACGGGCAGCCGGACTGTCTATCCGCTCATACTCATGGTCCTGCTCGGTTGTTGGACGATCCTCCTGGGCAACGTGATTGCGGTCCGTCCGGCCATCAGGAGAGAGACCCTCCCAACCGGCAGGCCGGCCCCCGTCGCTTTGACTCTGGCCGCCATCATGCTGCTGGGCATCGCGTTCCGACTCTGGTTCTCGCCGCTCGAACCAATGCTCAGCACTTACAGCGGGTTGGGGCACGTCACCGACGCCTACAAGATCGCTGCCTTCGACTGGGCCGGCCCCTTCCAGCCCGCCTACCCTCTGGCCGTACAGGCTCTGGCCGGGATGGTCATGACCATCGCCGGTC
>CALGBT010000936.1 GCA_937884235.1 uncultured Pseudomonadota bacterium | reverse complement strand
CCGCATCACTCCAGGCGACGCGGGCTACTCCTACCTTGAGAATGAATCAGGCCTAGGGCTCCGCCTCAGCGATCTCCCGCCAGATCGTGACGTTGAAGCAGGTGCCGAAGGTACTTACGATCCAGCCCCGCGACGCGTGCTGCAGCCGACAGATTTCCTCTGGCATGGGCCATGAGTCCCGTCAGGTAGTCCCGCTCGAAATCGACCACCAGCGCCTCTTTGGCGCTTTTGAAATCAACAATCTCCCGAGTTGTGGCCGGGACCTCGGCTCCTTCTGCCTGCTCCCAGTGCGACTCCAGCAGGGAGGCATCCGGCGTCGCTAGAGTCCGCGCCAGAAGGTTTCTTAACTCCCGCACATTGCCCTTCAATTCGTGGCCTTCAACCACGGCCATGACCCTGGCCACAGCAGCCTCTCCCACATCAGGGGGAACCTTCATGGCGGCCAAGAAATGCCGCAGTAGCAGTTCAACATCCTGCCGCCTCTCCCGCAGCGGCGGCAAGTAGACGGGGATGACATTGAGGCGATAGTAGAGATCCGCCCGGAACTCTCCTCGAGCCACCATTCCAGATAGATCACGATGGGTTGCCGTGACCAAGCGGAAATCAACATTGAGCAGCCGGTGACCACCGATGCGCCGCACCGCAGAGGATTCCAGGGCACGCAGCAGCTTGGGCTGTAGCTCAAGGGGAAGTTCCCCCACTTCGTCGAGGAAGAGAGTCCCCTGATGGGCCAACTCGAAGAGCCCCTGGCGACTGGTCAGGGCACCTGAAAAGGACCCGCGCTCATGACCAAAGAGCTCCGATTCCATGAGGTTTGCGGGAATAGCTGAGCAGTCCACAACTATGAATGGCTTCTCGGCCCGCCTGGAGAGTTCATGGAGGGTACGGGCAACCACCTCCTTGCCGGTTCCAGTCTCCCCTTGCAGCAAGACCGCGACATCGGTCGGGGCCACCTGCTGCACCACTGCGAAAAGCCGGCGCATAGCCTCGCTCTCCCCTACCATTTCACCTAGCTTCTGGGCTTTGAGGGGTTCCCGATCGACAACGTCCGTGGCCGCCTCGAAACGGAGCGAGACGCCTCCCAGGACAAGGTCCATACCGACCCCAAGATACCCTTCTCGGACGCGCACCCGATTAAGGGTGGTACCATTGGTGCTCTCCAAATCCCGCAGCAGGTACCCTTCGCCACACCGCAGAATCTCCGCGTGGTAGCGTGAGACCGTCTCATGGGTGATGACGACATCGTTGTCCGGGGCACTGCCCAGTGTAATGCGCTGATAAGGAAGACGGAGGACCTGCCCGCCAGGTAGGGTCAGCGCACAAGCCGGAGTCGCGAGAACCGGCCCGCGCTCCAGAGGTCTCGTTTCCCAACCTTGGTCCCATCCACTCATGGAGGCAATCTTCTAGTTGGGGGGAGGCAGCGGCACTTCCAATTTGATATCTACTCCGGCAGTAGTCTGCCCTTCGACCACAGTAAACTTCTTGGGGTTGGTGAATGCGAAATGGACTCCCAGGGCGTCGGGGGGTTCGGGCGGCTGGGAATTCTCTCCCTCAACGCCATTGCCATCCTTGTCGAAGGATGCAATGGCCTCGAAAGTACCCGCTGGAGCCTCCTCCAAAGTGTAGGTGTAGGGGAAACTCTTAACCACCATCTTCTGCCAGACCCAACCGGGTTCGACGTTTGGTGGATTACCGGTCAAGAAGTTGATATAGAGGTTGTTCGTGGCGCCAACGGCCCCACCCGGGTAAGTTATCGTGCCCGTGACCGTACCGGTACCACCACCCTCTTCGTTGCATTCGGCACTACAGCCATCACCACCTATCGTGTTGCCATCGTCACAGGTTTCCGGGGCTTCCACCTTGCCATCACCACAGGTCGATTCCCATTGACAGCCGCCGTCACAGCCGTCACCGGGGTCGAGATTGCCGTCGTCGCATTCCTCGTCGCCCTCGGGCTCTCCATTGCCACAAACGGATTCCATGAGACAAGTCCCAGAGCAACCGTCATCATCTTCGAGATTGCCGTCGTCACACGACTCGCCGTCATCGACGCTGCCGTCACCGCAGCAAGGGCTCGGAGTACAGACCGGTGGCTGCTCTATGGCGCAATCGCCGTCACAGCCATCCCCATCAACCAGGTTCCCGTCGTCACAGCCTTCGCCGGGGTTCAACTGCCAGTCACCACAGCAGGGACTCGGCTCACAGGCAGGCACCAGGTTCTCGCCGAAACAGAACGGGTCACAGCCATCCCCGGGGAGGTTGTTCCCGTCATCGCACTCCTCTTTAGCTTCATCGAGAATGCCGTCGCCGCAAGTGCCTTCAAGCTTGCACTCCCAGGAACACCCATCATTATCGTCGACTACCTGCTCGCAAACGTATGCCTGGCCCATCAGGCAGCCATCATCACACTCCTCATCCTCGTGCTTGTAGCCATCCCCGCAAAGCGGGTCGGTATAGCTGAGTTGACACTCAGCAGAGCAATCTGGGGGATTTGGGGGGTCACATTGCTCACCAGCGTCCTGCTGGATGATTCCGTCTCCGCAGCCCTCCTCGAGCTTACAGTTCGCATCACAGCCGTCGCCAGACTTCGTGTTGCCGTCGTCGCACTCCTCGGCGTTCTCCTTCTTGCCGTCGCCACAGACAGAGACCCCTTCGAACTGACATGCCGGGGAGCACCCGTCACCGGCCTCGGTATTGCCATCATCGCAAGTCTCGCCATACTCGACATCGGCATTCCCGCACCAGGCGAGATTCTCGTTCTGACACTTCTCGTCACAGCCGTCGCCGGGGACCGTGTTGCTGTCGTCACAGGTCTCGCCGAACTGCTGCGAGCCGTCACCACAGTTGGGCAGCGGCTGGCAGAAGGGATTGTAGATATTGGGGGTGCCCCAGTCCTCGCAATCGAGGGCAAGGGGACCCAAGCACCAGTTGGCGCCATCATCATTCCAGGTACTCTTCATCTTGCCGGGATGGAGCATGAGGGAGTAACCGGGGACATCGGGGAAGGTATCGTCGTCGTAGAAGACCTCGTCGACCACGGTCCCATCGGGGGCGACGAGCATGATCCCGTCGACGCCATCGTTGTCCAGTGAGAAGTTGCTGTATGCATAATCAACATCCACACCACATGCCGTGGCAGGATTGCCATTATTGCCCAGAACGACCAGCGCCGAAGCGCCAATGGTCAAGGCCGGAGTGGAGCTTATCTTGTGGGACTGACCGTCAGCATCTTCGATGGTCCAACCATGCAAACTGACAGGACTGGTGGTCATGTTGCGCAGCTCAAACCATTCGCCCTTTTCGTCAGTAATGGCGCGGGGGTCTTTCATTATTTCAGTGATGATGATGTCCCCTACTCCAACATCGATACAGACACCGCAATCCTCCTCACAGGAGATGCAGGTCTCATCCGGGTCACATTCGCCATCACCGCAGAAGGGATCAACGCCCCCGCCGCAATCGTCGTGAATGTTGTCGCCGTTGGCATCTTTGTCTGGGGGCATTCCGGCAGCCGGGAACTTGAGCACAACCAGCACGATGAGTTGGTAGTCCACTACATCGGTGCTGTCGTCACAGTTCAGATCGGCAGCCGCCGGTTTTGCCAGGCAGCCGGGAGGCTGGGGGCCAAGTACGGCCAACGCTACACACTGAACGTCAGCCACATCCACCCCGCCGTCACCGTTAACATCGTTGGGCACGGCTCCATAAGCCAGGACTCCCGAGAGCATCCAGAACATAACAGCGAAAATTGCGGTCCATAGAGTTCTATTCATTGGTCCCGTCCTCCCCTATTCCTTGGTCACGATAAGGCCATCCGCCTGCTGCGTCGCGGAGAGCTTGCTGCCAGTCGCCTCCGAGCCCAGCATCTGGGTCAGCGTCACTGCCGCCGGCACACCGGCAGAAACCGTGGTTTTCAACTCGAAAACCAGGTCGAGAACCCAGGCATCACCCTGGACAACAGCCCCCTGCAGGTAGGCTTGACTGATGGCCACCGCGGCGCCGGACTTGGTCAAAGTGAGGCGGACCACTCCCGGTGCCTGCTCCGCAGTCTGGACGGCATGCTGGGTTGGCAGCACGCCCACCAGGTTGCACAGGTCAACACCATTCTTCAGGCAGGTGGTACTGTCGAACTTAACCTTGGCGGAATCGAAGTTCATGTCGAACTGAAACTGAGTCGCCTTGGCGCTGCCAGAATTCTCGGCGGCCAGATTGACAGCGCAGTTGACCTTCTGCCCCTGACTGCCGGAGAGCTTGCACCAGCCAGATTGAGGGCAGGCACCACAGTCACCGGGACAGGTCGTGCAGGTCTCGTCGCCATTGCACGAGTTGTCGCCGCACGTCGGCCCGGCACCACCCTTCTCAGTCACAATCAAGCCATCCGGCTGCTGCGTTGCAGAGAGCTTGCTGCCAGTGGCATCCGAGCCCAACATCTCGGTGAGGGATACTTGCACCGCAGCGTTTGCCGAAACGTTGGTCTTTAACGAGAAGATAAGGTCAAGGACGTAGGGATTTCCAAGCACACTGTTGTCCACCAGGTATGCTTGCGAGATGGCAACGGCCTCCCCGGACTTGGTGATGGTGAGGCGCACGACGCCAGGACCCTGCACTGCGGTACCGATGGCGTGCTGCGTTGGCAGAACACCAACCAACTGGCACAGGTCCACGCCATTCTTCAGACAAGTCGTGCTGTCGAAATCAACCTTGGCTGAGTCGAAGTTCATGTCGAACTGGAACTGAGTGGCCTTGGGGCTGGAATTGCTAATCGCCGTCAGATTGATCTTGCACTGCACCTTGTCACCCTGGCTACCAGACAGCTTGCACCAACTCTCTTCTGGGCAAGCGCCGCAATCGGCCGGACAGGTAGTACAAGTCTCGTTGCCATTGCACTCGCCGTCGGGACAGGCCGGAGGGCAAGCGCCGCAATCGGCCGGGCAGGTAGTACAAGTCTCGTTGCCATTGCACTCGCCGTCGGGACAGGCCGGAGGGCAAGCACCGCAATCGGCCGGGCAGGTGGTACAAGTCTCGTTGCCATTGCACTCGCCGTCGGGACAGGCCGGAGGGCAAGCAC
>CALGBT010000935.1 GCA_937884235.1 uncultured Pseudomonadota bacterium | reverse complement strand
GACGCCCGGTCGACTGCCGCCCGGTGTGGCCGCCGCGCTCGAGGCGACGCGTGAAAAGCTCCGGGCTACCGCCAAAGTCCGTAGATTCAAGGAGCAGCAGCCGGGCTCGGGCAGCGGAAAGGCGACCACCGGCCACCCCTTCAAGATCGATACGCCGCAACAACTGGCGTAGCGGCTTCAATTCCTCAAAGACCCCCTCAGCAGCTGCCATGGTCGTCCCCAACTGCTGCGCTAGTCCTGCCATCTCACGTTCCAGGTGAAGACGTTCGTCGGTTCCAGGCACCGGATAATTGAATCTGATGACCCTGGTCCCCACCCGACCCAGCAACTCCGCCATGGTGACATTGTTGGTGCAATCGCCGCACGGCACGACGACGATGGTTTCCATGTTATTGGCCACGGTGGCACCGTAGAGGCCGCGCGTCCAGGCGCAGAGATTGCGCGGGACCCCGGCCTCGTCAGCCGCGTGCAGCAGTCGAGCCGGGTCGGAGCCGGTGACAAAGAGGTTGTTGATATCTTGCGGCACCATTCCCGCCGCTAGAATAATCTCCACGGGAACCGTTGCGAAGAAACCAACCCGGCCTTTGCGCCGTGCGCTCATTTCCCGCTACCTCCCCTAGCCCGGGCAAATGCCATGGCCGCAAAATTCTCCAGCCGCATGACGCGGGTAGCATCCAGATGACCCAGACCATCAGCCTCGATGACCAGAATCGGCTTACGGAACGCACTGCGCACCCAGGCCTCTTCGAGGGCGCTGGCACAAAATGGTTCAACAACCAGGACGATGGCATCCACTTCATCCAGAATCTCGGTTACCCGCTGCTCCCGCGCACCAAGCCCGCAAACCAGGGGCGAGTTCGCCAGAGTCGCAAAGGGCTCTTCTCCAAAGAAGATCTCGTTGCTCAGCTCCAGCCACTCGTCGTAGACAACCCTGCCGCCAAACATCTCAATGTAGTCAAGCAGGTCCCCCGGGCCCGCAAGTCCTCCCAGCAGTGCGACCTTTGCCAGTCCGGCCTTGTCGTCAGAGGTCGGGGCAACGGGAGTGCCGCCAAGGAGCAGTCCCAGCAGAAAGCGACGCCACTCTGCCGAGGGGTAGAGACCGCGACGCTGCCGCCGCGCATGCTCTTCCAGGGAACGCGCGAGGAGGCGGTAGTCAGCGTTGGCTGGCGGCGGCATAGCTGTCGGCAGTCCCGCCACCAGTCCTTGCCAGGCCATTGCCATCAGCTTCGCATCGCCCGGCACAATTGGCAGCAGGTGCATCTCCAGATGGGGATAGAGAACGCTGAGCGCAGCGCGATGGTCCACCAGATCCCCGGGCACCGCCAGAATTGCGTGGCGATAGCCTCGCACTTCGGCAAGGCCCACGGCCGCCTTGGCGGTGGGCGGCGCGTTACGAACGCCCAGCAACTTCTCCCCTCTTTCGAGGAACACCTCCGAAGTGCCGACATCAGCCAATAGCGCGCGCAGAGGCTGGGCGTAGACACCGGCATCGCTAAGCAAGCAACCCGGAAGAGGCAAGGTGACAAGGGAACGAATCATGTCACCATCCTTTTTTTTTTAGAGGTTGAAATCGGACGGGGCCGGCCACGTCGGGCCGGCCACGTCCTTCGCAACAGATTACCAGGCAGTTACGCTAAGCTTGTACGCACCGCTGGAGATGCCGCTGTCCTGCGAACCATAGCCCTGCCAGACGTCGACGATAATCCAGTAAGTACCGGCCGACAGAGTTCGAACACCCTGAACCGGATATCCGTAACCCGACGGCGGGTGGCCGGGTGTCGAGCCGCAGGTTGACCCACAGCCGCCATCGCCCCACTGCAACCAGCTGTTGCCATTGCCAAGGCAGATCAGCTTATGCGAGGAGCCCGGGCAGACATCGCCCTTCCAGATGTAGAACCGCGGGTTGTAACTGCCGGTCCATCCGGCCGTCCGCTCAACCCTGATGATGACGTTGCTCTGGGTCGTCAGCACAAGACGGTACACCTTGTCACTACTACCGTGCCGTGGCGGCGGGCTATCGCAACTGGCAATCTGTCCAGTCATGCAGTTGTGGTCGCCGCAGTTATAGTAGGAACTTACGCCATCGTAGGTGGCGTATGATCCCCAGTGGTTGAAGTCGTTGCGGTCACCACCCAGGTTGTGGTTGTAGTAACGCATCTGCGGCTTCGAGCTGAGGACGATGTCCGTGTAGCGGTTGCACATGTCCGCATCCTCCAGGCACTCGTCGGAGTTGGTGGTGGTCTCGCCGTACGAGCTGTCGCAGGTGCAGTTATCACATAGTGATGTGAAGGTCAGGTTCAGGTTGTAGTCACCCTTCTGCGTGCCGTAGCCATCGACATACAGATAGTAGTCATAACCAGGCTCCAGATTCATGGTGAACGTGGAGCCACCGCTGAGCCCATCCTTGGTGAAGTTGTTGGTTGCATAGTTGATGCTGTTCCCGCCACCGCCGCAGGCAGTCCGCTTGAGGTACATCACAGTGGTGAAGGTACCCCAGACTTCGGCCTTGAACTGGACACCAACAGAGTCATTCTTGGTGTCGAAGTGATAGACGCGGTCGGGTGCGTAGCTACCGTAGGCGGCGCTGGTACCAGCGTACTCGAACTGGTTAGAGCCGCCATACGTCGAGCCCTTGTAGTAGCTGGATGCGTTAGTGGGCACCAGCCACGAGGTCGGGTCAGTGAGCTCGATGATCTCGTTGCACGAGTCACCGTCACAGCACCAGTTGGCCCCACTCTGGGTCCCGCTGGTAGGGCACGGTGAGGCATTGGAGCAGGCCTGGCAGGCCGACGATGCCTTGCACAGTGCGGTCGTGCAGCAGTTGACGTCCGCCGTACAGGAGGTGCGGCAAGCATCGCCGAGGCACTTGTACGGACAGCAACTTACATTGCCGGAATCAACGCAACTGCCAACGCCGTTGCAGTAGTCAGTGGGCGTGAGAGTCTCGTCAGCGCAGCTCTGCCCTGCGCAAATGACCGAAGCATCCCAGTAGCGGCACGCTCCAGAGCCATTGCAAGAACCGTCGAGGCCGCAGGTGGCCGGATTGGCCTGGCTACAGTCGTCAAACGGGTCAGTACCGATGGAAGCATTGATGCAGTTGCCAGAGCCGTTACAGATGGCGCAGACCCCGCAATTGTCCTCGGGGTCTGACAGGTAGGCGTGATAGGTGCACTTGCCCACAAAGCCGGCAGTGTTGCACGACTTGCACTCGCCGCTACACCCGGTGTCACAGCAAACACCGTCGACGCAGTAGCCTGAGGCACACTGCTCGGCACTGCCGCAGCTGTCGCCATTGGCCAGCTTCGAGATGCACGAATTGCCACTGCAGTAATATGCATCACAGCAGTTGGCTGAAGTGGAGCAGGCGGAGCCACAGGAATCGCCTGAGCAACGGTACGGGCAGCACGAGGCCGACCCGCTATCAAGACACTGACCGTCGCCAGAACAGTAGTCGGCGAGGTGTACCAGAGTATCAACGCACTTCTGAGCCTCGCAGACCGTTGTCGGGTCCCAGGCTTCACAGTTGCCGCCGCCGTCACAAGCACCAGACTGGCCGCATGTTTCCTGCGCAGACTGCGTGCAGTCACCAAACGGGTCTTCGCCGACGCCGACATTCTCGCAAGCACCGCCACCGTTGCACTGCTGGCAAACTGCGCACTCATTCTCGGGGTCAGTGCCCTCAGGTCGTGAAGTGCATGCTCCCAGCGACCCGGCAACATTGCAGCCCTGGCACGTATCAGTACACCACCCGTCACAGCAGTAGCCGTCAACGCATTTGCCAGAAGTACATTGCCCGGAACCGGAGCAGGCTTCGCCATTGGCCAACTTGGCCACGCAGGCCGAGCCGTTGCAGTAAGCGTCGCCACAGCAGTCAGCATCAACTGAGCAACTGGTCTTGCACGAGGTTGAGCTGCACTTGTAGGGGCAACACGAGGCTGCCGGCGTGTCAACACAGGCACCGGCACCGTTGCAGTAATCGATTGGTGCCAGCTGCGTTCCGCTGCAGGACTGGTCACCACACTCGGTACCCAGCGACCAGAAGCGGCATGCACCCGTTCCGTCGCAGGTACCGTCGGTACCGCACAACGCCGGTGTACTCTGGTCACATTCTGCCTTGGGATCCTGCCCGTTGGTAACGGTCTTGCAAGCACCGGCACCATTGCAGGCCCAACAGGTTTCACACTCCCCACCCGGGTCAGTATTGTTGCCGTGGTAGCTGCACGTTCCAGCGAAGCCAGCAACGTCACAGGCTCGGCAGAGACCGGTGCAGGAAGTGTCACAGCAGACACCGTCAACACAGTGCCCGGAGAGGCACTGAGCGTTATTACCGCAGGCATCGCCATTGGTCTTCTTGGCGATGCACTCTGAGGCCGAGCAGTAGTACCCGACCACACAGTCATTATCATCAGCACAGTTGCTGGCGCAGCCATTCCCGGAACACTTGTAGGGAGTACATGGCGTCGTCCCCGAGTCGGTGCAATTACCCGTTCCATCGCAGTAGTCGGAGAGGTAAAGGGTCGAGCCAGAGCAGGTCTGCGCATTGCACTCAGTGGATTCGTTCCAGACCCGGCAAGAG
Source organism: uncultured Pseudomonadota bacterium (assembly GCA_937884235.1). Classification (GTDB taxonomy): domain Bacteria; phylum Myxococcota_A; class UBA9042; order CAIXZC01; family CAIXZC01; genus CALGBT01. The sequence goes on along the minus strand of CALGBT010000935.1, from coordinate 2,010 downwards.
CCGCCGCCGTCGCAATAGCCATCCTGGTTGCAGGGGGCCTGCTCGAGACAGTCCTCAAGTGGGTCCTGACCGTTGGCAACGTTGACGCACGCCCCGCTGCCATTGCAGACGAGGCAGGTTGCACATTCGTTGTCCGGGTCAGTATTGGGTGAATGCTGCGTACACACACCTAGAGCGCCGGCCACATTACAGGCCGCGCACTCACCGGCACACACCGTGTTACAGCAGTATCCATCCACGCAGAAGCCGCTGGCACATTGCCCCGCAGCAGAGCAGGCCGAGCCATCCGGCAACGTCGACTTGCACTCGCCGTTGATGCAGAACGTGCCGGAGCAACAGTGCGTGTTACTGGAGCACTCGGTGCGACACTCGTTGCCCGAACAACCAAAGGGACAGCAGTTGGTGGTATCACCACCGACACAAGTTCCAGTGCCATTGCAATAGCTGGTATCCTGCTCAGTCGAGCCGGCGCAGCTTTGGTCAAGGCAGACAGTGGAAGCATCCCAATAGCGGCACGCACCACCACCATCGCAAGAACCGTCATAGCCGCAGGTCGAAACCAGCGCCTGGGTACATTCATCGAGGGGGTCCGCACCGTTGGGGACGTTCACGCAAGCACCGGTACCGTTACACACCTTACAAAGACCGCACTCCCCTTCCGGGTCGGTGGTCGGAGCGTGTTCGGTACATTCACCTTCGACGCCAGCCACATTGCAGGCCTGGCAGGCACCCGCACACCAGGTGTCACAGCAGTAGCCGTCAACACACTTGCTGCTGGAGCACTCGTCGTCAATGGAGCAAGTCTGCCCATTGTCCTTTCGAGCCACGCAAGCAGAGCCGAGGCAGTAGGAATCAGCACAGCAATCGGTGTGCTCGGCGCAGGAATTGCGGCAGTTAGAGCCGGCCCCGTTGCACTTGTAAGGACAGCACGAGATGGAGCCTGACTCGGAGCAAACACCGTCGCCGCTGCAGTAGTCAGCGGGGAAGAAGGTGCTGCCACCACACTCAGCATCTGCACACTCGGCCGTGAACGGCCAGTAGCCACACTGAGCGCTACCGTCGCAAGTGCCGTCGTAACCGCAAGAGGACTGCGACTGTTGTGCGCAGTCTTCCTTCGGGTCGGCACCAAGGGCAACGTTCTTGCAGGCACCGGCACCGTTGCAGGTTCGGCACTTGCCACACTCGAGTTCCTCGTCGTTGTTGTTGGCGTGGTTGGTACAGGTACCCTCACTGCCATTGATGTCGCAGGCAGCGCATTCTCCGTCGCAGGCCACGTTGCAGCAGAAGCCATCGACACAGAAGCCGGAGAGGCAGGAATCGGGACCCTCGCAACCAGTGCCGTTGTCCAGCTTCGCAGTGCACGACCCTGAATCATCGCAGTAGGCGTCGCTACAACACTGGCCATTGTTGACGCAAGATTCGCGGCAGAGAGTACCCGTGCCATTGCACTTGTACGGACAGCAGGACACAGTCCCGGCATCGTTACATTCCGGGTTGTCAACGTCGCCATTGCACTCATCAGCAATGAAGAGGGTGTAGTCGGAGCACACCTGGCTGGTGCATGGTGTCCCCGCGGTCCAGACCCGGCAAGCACTGGCGCCATCACAAAGTCCATCGTAGGTGCAAGTACTGGCAGATTGCTGGACGCAGTCGTTGGCCGGGTCAGTACCCACAGCCGCCGCGACACAACCACCGGAACCGTTACAGACCTCACATTCGAGGCAACTGTTCTCTGGGTCGGTGTTGTTGGTATGGAAGGAGCAGGTACCCTGCTTGTTCTCAATGCCGCAGCCCTCGCAGAGTTGGTCACAGGCAGTGTCGCAGCAGTAGCCGTCGACACAGAAGCCGGTGGAGCACTCGTCGTTACCCATGCAGGTCTGGCCTTGGTCGCCCTTGGACTTGCACTGGTTCTGCTCGCAGTAGAAGCCGTCGCAGCAGTCGTTGTCGCTAGCGCACAGCGTCCCACAGCCCTTGCCCTTGCACATATACGGGCAACAGTCGGAGGTATCG
>CALGBT010000934.1 GCA_937884235.1 uncultured Pseudomonadota bacterium | reverse complement strand
GGAGCAACCCGCCGAGGAGCCGGAGCAACCCGCCGAGGAGCCGGAGCAGCCGGAGCGGCTTGACGTGGCCGTCGATGTACCGGAAGGTGACGTGGATGAGTTGTTGCGGCAGGCGGTTGACGAAGCCGCCCGACGAGATGGTGTTCGGCCTGTGGAGACGAACTCTTCCGGGTCAAACGAAGCCCCCGCCCCGAGACCTGAACGCAGTCTGGCTCTGACCGATCCTCCGCCCCCGCCGCCGCGCCTCGTGGTGCAGGAAGAGGGTACCGACGAAAGTATCGAGCGGATCCTAGAAGACGTCTATCGTTCCATGCTGTCACGGAACCTCTATCAGGTCCTCAATGTTTCCAGCAGCACTCCCATTTCGGCAATTCGGGATGCTGCTGCCCGGGTCAGTGCCAAGTACTCGTTGGAGCAGTACCGGGGCTACATGTTGTCCAAGCGAGCCCTGAAGATCCTGGAGTATGTGCAGCAAGGACTGAACCGAGCGCAGACGGTGTTGACCGACCGGGCGGAGCGTATCATCTATGACGAACACATCCAAACCCAGTATGATGGCCCTTCTGCTGAGGTGCTCGGGGTGCTCTTCGATGCCGAGGACGCGCTACTGCAAGGGCTCGCCGCCCAACGCGGCTCTCGCTGGGTCGATGCCCTCGAGAGTTTCACCGCTGCGGCTGAGCTCAATCCGCGGGATCCGGACTACTTTGCCTATCAGGGGTGGGCCACCTATCAGTGCTACCGGGCAGGTCAGTCCGAAGATAGCTTCGCCCCCAATAAGGCTCGCAATATCCTTGAGCGAACCCTGGCAATCGATGGCCGAAATCCCCGAGCGCTGCTCTTTATCGCCCGGATAGAGAAGGAAATGGGCAATGTCGAAGCGGCGCGGGTCTGGTTTGAGCGCCTGCACAAGCTGGAACCTGCCAACGAGGAAGTCAACGCCGCCCTGGAGTGGCTACGTTTGTCGGCCGGCATCGAACGCCGCGATCAATCAGGATTCTGGAACTGGTTGAAGGGAATCTTCACGAAGAAGTAAAGGGGCCCCAGGAGTCCTCCTCGGGTCCGCCACTCATGAGCTCTGATGGTAGGTTTGTGGTAGGAACCGAAGATGGTCGCGGCCAATGTCCAATCAATCGCCCGATCTTGTTCATTGGCACACTTAAGCAGGCCAATCAGCACCTCATCTCCGGCCATTGCGTAGAGCGCCTGCACGGCACGTCCTCTGGCCCGTGGACGATATTCCCCCAAGATCCGCTCATCGCACCACGACAGATGCTTGTCGACCTCTTTGGCACAACCCTCCTTGAGCGAATTCTCACCCAGATAGAGGGATTCATAGAGTACTGCCGCCTCCGGAGCCGTCATCACCGCCGGACTGCGGAGAAACTCAAGGGTGCAGCCACTCACCCGGTCTGTCACGATGATGCCGTCGACTAACTCTGTGATACGGCAATCCCAACTGGCCGGAACCTTTAGCGAAATCTGACCCTTGCGGGAGCTGACCTCCTGCAAGTCGATCTTCTGGCCGGAGCAACAGCCATCGGTGGCCATGGCTCGCCCTGGCGCGGCCAGCAGGAAGAGCGTGGCTACGGCGAGGCCGTAGCCGAGTCTGGTTGGTCGTAGTTCTGCCATTGCTCAAAGTTGGTGAAGGTTATTCCAGTCAGTTTCTGCAAGGTTTCCTGAGTCTGTCGCCGGACGCTGGGAACTCTGCTTTGCAGCTGGGCCGCAATGGCCTGAAACAGCTGCTGGTCGTTGCAAGTGAGCATTCCGGCTGCGGCGACGGCAGCCTTCTTCAGAAAGATATCCCGGTGTTCGACGGCCAATCGCAACAGCGGACAGGCGCCGGTCAGCCGGAGCTCAGCGGCGGCCTCGACGGCAAACCTGGTGTATCCCCAGTTTCGCTCGTTGATACTTTGCGCCGATAGCCCCTCCAGGATATGTGCGCCCCCCCCTTCCCCGCCAAGAGTCTCCACGGCAAATGCTAATGCGTACCGGAATGCGTGATCCTGAGTCTCCGTCGTCGAGGCCAGATGCGATTTCAGGCGCGCCAGGTCACGGCGCGACCCAAGGTGCCCCAGCGCGAAGGCACTGCGAGTACGGGCCTCCCAATGCTTCGCCTCAAGTTCTTCTCGGAGAAACGGCAGGGCCCTCTCTGAGTCGATTCGTCCAAGCAGATCAATGAGGTGAAACTTCTGATAGTTGGGTGTCCCCAGGGACTGGTAACGGGCGATGATCGGGGGCACTGCGTCTTCGCCATGAGCAATAATGGCGGCCGCCACCGCACAGCCCATGACGACATTGCAACTCTCACGGGTGGTGGCCTGGTCCAAGAGAGACTCGATGTCAGACTCTGCGCTCTCGGCCGCAATATCGTCGGGACTGCCGCCGGTCGGGGCAATCTCCTGTACCGTATCTTCCGACCTGTCGGGGAGCGTTGTCAAAGTGGTGGAGGGTGGCGCCGTTGGCGGGGCAGCAGGCTCTGGGGCCGGCTTCTGGCCGCGGCAGCAAGTCGTCGCCAGCGCGACAAAGAATAGCACCATGGGCAGTCGAATCAGTGAGTGATACATGAAGCCTCCAAATGCCTGCCTGGTCATGGTATCATCGGCGGCCAGTGGTGACAAATCGGGGGGGTCTTTGCGAGTAACCATTCTGACCAACTACTTTCCACCCGAAGGCGGTTCCGGTAGCCGACTCGTGGGGCAGTTTGCGCGCTACCTGGCCACCCGGGGAGATGCCGTGGATGTCTACTGTCCGCAGCCATCATACCATGTCTCCCACGACCAAATCCCCGCCGGGATTCGCATTCATCGACGCCTGGCCCCCCTGCCGACCCAGCTGCCGCACCGGCTCAGGCGCGGTCTTGAGCACCTGGTGCGGCCGCTGCTGCTGGCCGCGGCCACGGGGGCCAGCCCGGACGTCATTTACGTCTGGCTGCCGCCCCCGGCCCTGGTTCCCGCGGCCATTTTGCTCGGGCGACGCCTCCGGTGCCCTGTGGTCATGCACGTCCAGGATCTCTTTCCCTTCAATGCCCTCGATACCGGTGCCCTCCACTCTACGACCCTGGCCAATGCCATGGAGAGGCTGTTGCGTCCACTCTACTGCCGCGCCAGGGAGGTCGTGGTGCACGCGCCCTCCGCGGTCAGCTACTTCGCCGGCCTCGGGGTGCCCTGCCGTCACCTCCCCAACTGGGTTGATGTACCCCCGGGGCCACCGGCCCCCCCGACCCTGGGGAGACCACTCCATCTTGTTTTTGCCGGGGTTATGGGTTTGGCCCAGGGGTTGCACTCGATTCTCGAGGCCGCAACTCAGTTGCGCCAGGATAGCCGCTTTCGATTCACCTTCGCCGGGGACGGCGTGCGCCGGCCCGAAATCGAGCAGGAAGTAGCCCGCCGCCAAATCACAAATGTCACCCTGCAACCGATGCTGCAACCAGATGCCTACCGCCGCTTGGTTGCCGACGCTGACATCTTCCTCGTCTCCCTCGCCCCCACCATCAAGTACCCGGTTATTCCCTCCAAGATCGGCGATGCCATGGCCGCCGGGCGACCCATAATCGCAGCCTTGCCCGAGGGCGATGCTGCCGACCTCCTCCGCATCAGCGGGGCCGGCCTTGTGGTCCCACCAGGCTACGGCAGCATGCTGGCCCAAGCAATCCAGGAGCTGGCCGACAACCCGGAGCGCCTGAGCGCCATGGGCCACGCCGGCTACCGCTACGCCCAAACTCATATGGCCACCGCTGTCGTCCTCCCGCAATTGCGGGAGATCCTGCTGGGGCGACAATGACCGCAGGCCTCGTCACCACCCATTCATCCGCAAAGCGGCCCCAACGCTCCCCGGTCATCCTGCGATTGCCCGGCCTCAGCCCATGCAATCACCCGAACCCATCCCCGGGCAATGCGCAGGAACTCTACGTGTTTCAGATGTGCCAAGTCGCATCGCACCACCCAAGCTCTGTTATCCTGAGCGAGGCGGAGCCGAGTCGAAGGACCGGTGCGTGTTTCAGATGTGCCAAGTCGCATCGCACCACCCAAACCCCTAACCAACCCCCCACCCCACACTTGACAAGATCCCTCCCCTCTTCCATGCTTCCGATGGTTGCCGACTCGACCATATCCGTGCCAGGGGGAACGAGGATGAGGAGCGGAATGCTCACCCGATTTGCATTGTGGGTACATCTCCTGTCCCCCTTCTTTCGCCGGGTGACCGCCGACCAGAAGTGGGTCGACCGGATTCGCGAAGAGAGCAGCAGAGGTCGGGTGGTTCACGTTGTTGAGGTCCACAGTCTCCTCGACTTTCTCCTCCTCAATCTCCTTTTCCTGCGCCACAAGTTGCCCCTGGCCGAGGTTGCCAACTCCCGACTGGCCACCTGGCTGCGGCCGTGGCTGGTGCTGCTCTTCTATCCGCTGCTGCGTCTCGCTTCCGTCTTCCGTTCTACCGACCGGCTGGGACGCTTTGAGTCCGTCATAAAGGACGGAAAGCCAGGATTGATCTTCCTCAAACGGGCTCGCTTCGTCATGATGCCGGGCGGCAACATCGGCCATCCCTATCTGGAATCCCTGGTGCGCCTCGGGCGTGAGAGTGACGAGCCCATCATCTTGATTCCCCACGCTATCTTCTGGAGCAAGGGCCCCGAGAAATACCGCAAGAGCATCGTCGAATTGCTCCTGGGCGACCCCAACGCGCCGGGGCTGCGCAAGTTCCTCACCTTCCTTATGCGCCCGGGGCGCACGCACCTCACCTGTGGCCAGCCGGTGGATGTCAGCGAGGGCCTGCAAGGTGACGGTGCGACGTCCGATGAAATGGCAGCACGCAAGCTGAGCTGGCTCCTCCACCGCTCCATCGACCAGGAAGAGAGGGTCACCCGCGGCCCCATGCTTAAGACCGCTTCGGAAATGAAGAATGAGATGATGGCCAACGCCGACTTCGCCCAAGGGCTGGAGGCCGCCGGTGCGGAAATGGGACTCTCCGCCAAAAGCGCTCGCAAAAGGGCCGCCGCCAACATCATGGAGATCGCAGCCGATTTCCGCATCAGCTACATCGAACTCCTCTCCTTTATCCTCACCCCCATCTTTAAACGCGTCTTCTCCAGCTTCGTCGTCGACCGCGATGCCATCCAAACCATCAAAGACGCCAGCAAGGATTCCGCGGTTATTCTGGTCCCGTGCCACCGCAGCCACATCGACTATCTGGTCATCTCCTACCTGCTCTATCTGCTGGGGGTCATACCGCCCCACATCGCCGCCGGGGCCAACCTCTCCTTCTTCCCCATGGGCCACCTTTTCCGCCACAGCGGCGCATTCTTCATCCGCCGTAAGGTCGGCGAAGACAAACTCTACGGCTTTGTCCTTGCCCAGTACATTCGCAAACTCCTCAAAGAAGGCCACGGCATAGAGTTCTTCATCGAGGGCGGTAGAAGTCGTACTGGCAAGACTCTAATGCCCAAGTTCGGTGTGCTCAACTGGGTGGCAGAAGCTGTCATCGGCGAGGCCGTACAGAACGTCAAGGTGATCCCCATTGCGCTCTCCTACGAGCGCATCATGGAGGTCGAAGGATACGCCCGGGAGTTGGCCGGAGGCGACAAGCGCAAAGAAGATATCTCCGGACTCGTCAAGAGTGCCGAAGTCCTCGACTCCCGCTATGGGCGCCTCTACATCACTGCGGGCCGTCCCATCAACGTTGCCGACTTCTTTAGTAACACCCTCAACAAGGAACCCCGGGACATCAACGATGACGAGAAACGCTATCTCGTCAAGCGGCTGGGATATCTCATCCTCAACCGCATCAACCATTCCACCGTAATCAACCCATCGGCGTTGGTGGCCGCAGTCCTGCTCTCCCATCACCGGCGTGGCATCTCCCGAGAGAGGTTTCTGGAAACCGCCGGCTTCCTCCTCGATTTTGCTGTGAAGCGTGGTTATCCCATCTCCATCACCATGGACCAGGCCTTGAAGGCCGCCGTCCAGGGCCTTGCCGTTGCCCAGGAGAGAGCCGCCACCAGTGAGGACCCCCGGGTTGTCTATCGTCACATGGGTGAGGCCATTGCCCCCATTCTTGATGAGGCCCTGGAACGCTTCATCGGGCAGCACCATTTGCGCGTTGAGTACTACGATGATGGCGAGATCATCTTCGTCAATCCCGCCTCACGCATCTTCCTGAACTACTATCGCAACAACATCATCCATGTCTATCAGCGTGAAGCGCTGGTGGCCCTCAGTCTGGCCGCCAGACGGGATGAGCGCCACATCGAGATTGCCGCCATCGAAGATGATCTGGCGTTTCTCTCGAAGCTTCTGAAGAAGGAGTTCATCTTCCGGGTCGGGGATTTCCAGAAGGGCATCCTGGCTGGGCTCGATGCGCTGTCGAAGCACGGCGCCGTGACCTATGTGGGGCCAGGCGAGGTGCAGATAGTCCACGCCAATATTGACATCCTCAACCTCTTTCGCAACATGGTTCTGCCCATTGTCGAGAGCTACCTCGTGGGGGCCCGCTATGCTCCGTTGGTGCGCTTTCGTGGTGCATTGAAACTCCGCGACCTCTCTCGGGCCGTGCTCGACCGCGCGCGCCGGGACTATGGCGAAGGTGACGTTACCTGCCAGGAGGCTCTCTCCACAGTCAGCATCTCCAACGCCGTAAGCCGCTATCTCGACATGGATATTCTCCTGCGGGTGGAGTCGGGCATCGATGCCGGCAAGATTCGCTTTGCCAAGGGGAGTTCGCTGGACGAACTCAAAACCCTCTCCAACCGTCTCAGGACCTTTGTTGACGTGAGGTAGCAGCTTCCATGATCGTCGTTCTACTTACCCAGGATGCACTTCCCGAACCGCTCCTTGAAGCGTTGGCTGCGGCCGGTTTCACCCATCTGGAGCTGCCACCAACACCCCACCCCTTGGACCAGCAGAACGTGCAACAGTGGGGTCCGGACTATCGGGTGAGGCTGGTGCGGGATTGGTTCGCACCCCGGCGCAACGAATTGGTAACCGGCATCCTCCGCATCGAGGAGTTGCTTGCACTCTCACGCATCGCCAGGACCGGAATCATCGATCTTGAGCAGCGCCTTAGCCCCGGCCAGGCAGATATGCTAGATGCCGCTCAGATTCCAGTCCACCGGCTGGCTGCAGGGGACGTCTCCATCGATGTGCTGCGTCCTGCCCTGGTCGATCTCGCCAGTCGCCTGCCGCGCATCTCATGGGATTCCTATTTCATGGCCATTGCCGATATCGTTGCCGCCCGAGGGGACTGCGTCAAACGGCGGGTGGCGGCACTGGTAGTGAAGGATCGCCGCATCGTCGCTACCGGTTACAATGGCGCACCACGAGGGGTGAAGAACTGCAGCGATGGCGGCTGTCCGCGCTGCGCCAGCTTCGGTGCCAGCGGCGACAACCTCGACCAGTGCCTCTGCTCCCACGGTGAGGAAAATGCCATTATTCAAGCTGCCTACCATGGCATCAGCGTCAAAGGGGCCACGCTCTACTCCACCTGTTCCCCTTGCCTACTCTGCACCAAGATGATAATTAACGCGGGTATCGTAGAGGTTGTTTACAACGCCGCCTATCCTATGGCGGAACGCTCCCTGGAGTTGCTGCGGGAGAGCGGCGTGAAGGCCCGACAAACGACCCAATAGAGGGTAGGAATGCCGGCAAACCTGACTCCCAGCTACATGGCCGCTGAAGAGCGCCTCCGGGGCGCTCGCACCACCCCAGAGAAACT
>CALGBT010000933.1 GCA_937884235.1 uncultured Pseudomonadota bacterium | reverse complement strand
GTTGGATCACGCCAGATCGTCCAAGTCAAGCGGATTTAGATGCGATCGCCCTGTCTCGTTCCCCGATTCTCCTTGACCAGCCTTGGCGCCACATAGTATAGTCAGGTGGTTCGTGGTGTACGTTGGAGTGTATCGTTGGGAGGAGCCCCGGTGCTAAAATTCAAAGTCGGTGACCTGGTTGTCTATCCGGCCCAGGGAGTGACCGAGATCACTGGTATCGAGACGCGCGACATCGACAGTGTCCAGCATGTCTTCTATGTCTTGCGAGTCCTCGATTCCCAGAAGCGGATCCTGGTGCCCATCGGCAAGGAAGACAACGTGGGATTGCGCCACGTCCTTTCCGATGAAGAGCGGGATGAGGTTTTCGCAATTCTGGCCCAGAGGGACCTCGTTTTTGAGCAGGAGACGTGGAACCGCCGTTCCCGGCGGTACATGGATAAGATCGGCAGCGGCTCGCCCCTCCAGTTGGCTGAAGTTCTGCGAGACTTCTCGGTCCTCAAGGGCCGCAAGGTCCTCTCTTTTGGCGAGCGGAAGATGCTTGAGTTGGCCAGGAGCCTGTTGGTCCAGGAACTCTGTGTCTCCCTGGAGAAGTCCGAAGAAGAAGTCAATAATACCATCGATAGTTCCTTCGGGGACATCGTGATCCTCAGCAACGACTAGCGCAATCATCAGATGAAAGCAGTTCTTCAACGTGTCAGTGGGGCCGGCGTCAAGGTCGACGGCACCGAAGTTGCTCGAATTGGCCACGGCTTCCTCGTTCTCCTTGGGGTGGCCCGGGGTGATTCGCAAAAAGAACTGGCTTTCCTGGTAGACAAGATCGTACAACTGCGGGTCTTCGAGGACGGCGACGGGAAGATGAACCGGTCGCTGCTTGATTGTGGTGGTGAGATGCTGGTGGTCAGCCAATTTACCCTGCTGGCTGACTGCAAGAAGGGCCGGCGGCCATCTTTCTTCGACGCGATGCCTCCCGCTGAGGCCGCACCGCTGGTGGAAGAATTCGCGGCCGCCGCAGCCAATCGGGGCATCATTGTGCAGCAAGGGGTGTTCGGGGCCACCATGGAAGTGGCTCTGGTCAACCATGGGCCGGTTACCATCGTGCTTGATACAGACACACTGCTGTAGCGAGGCGCATTGATAGTTCAGGAGGTAGTACAATGGGAGCACTGTCTGGGCGGATGGGTCCGCTGGGTTTTTTTGTCAAGAGCAAGGTCGGGGACTGGCAGTTGATCCTCGACCAACTGACCCGTTATCGATTTCAGGATCTTGACCCGGCCACGGGTGCGCACCAGTCCTTCGGATGGGTGCAACTGCACGATCCCTTTGGCACCCGCTTTGAGAAGCCTTCGGTCTTCTTCGGCGAGCACATCGTCGGCCTCGGCCTGCGCATAGATGCCATCAGTGTGCCCGCTGCCCAACTGAAGTTGCATCTGACCCAACGAGTCCGGGCCAAATGTGAAGAGGAGGGCAAGGAGCGACTGCCCAAGGCTGATATCGCCAGTCTGAAGGAAGATCTCCAAGCCGAAATGATGCGACGCTCACTGCCGACCATCAAGGTCTACGAAATGCTCTACCACACCGAAACCGGGAGACTCTGGTTCTTCGGCAAGAGCAAGGGAGTCGTCCAAACCTTCCTTGACCTCTTCTACGAGACCTTCGGCCTCGCCATGGTTCCCGACAGCCCGTACACGGCTGCTTGTGAACTGCTCACCGAAGCAGAGACCGACATGCTCCTGGAAATTGAACAGTCATCATTCGTTGCGGAACTCGACTAGGCAGGGAGGAGAGAACATGGATCTGACAAAGCGAATCGAAGGGACCCGCCCCCTCGGCAACGAATTCCTGACCTGGCTCATGTACCAGAGCGTAGCCGGAGAGGGACAGTTGCAGACCGAGATGGGCCCTGTTGAAGTGTGGTTTGAAGACAAGATCACTTTCGTCTCCCCCTTTGCCGGCGGCGAGGTCAATATCCTCAAAGGGGAGAGCCCGGCGCAGGGCGAAGAGGCAGTCACCGCAATTCACCAGGGCAAGCAGATCGAAGACGCCAAGCTCTCGGTGAACCTGCAGGGTCGGCGTTGGGATTTCACTTTCAATGGGCCCAAATTCCTGCTTTCTGGAGTTAAGGTGCCGTCAATCTCCGCCGAGACGGAATTCGAAGCAGTAATCGACCGTTTTGACCATTTGGGCACTATTGAACAAATCATGCGGGCGCTGTATCATAACTACCTGAAGCTGAGGTTGGACGCCGGCAAATGGCAGGCCGAATGCAGGGTGATCGAGCGCTACTTCGCCCGCTAGTCCAGCAGCTGGGCTCAGCAGCCAAGGCCAGTCCTTCGCATCCGGAGAACGCCATGACGTTGCGCCGCTTCCGCCGTTCGCTCGCTTTGGTCCTCTGTGGTGGCGTTACGGTAGTTGCCATGTTCCTTTCCTGCGGCGGTGAGATACCCGTCGAAAGGCCCGAAACAGAGACCTCCCTGCAGGCTCTCCTGCCGTGCGAATCTGACAGCGACTGCGACAACCCTCCCGCCTGCACTGTCGGAAAATGCTCTCCGGATGGCTGTCGCTTCATCTATCAAGACGATGATTGTTGCGTCGATGATGGCGACTGTGACCCCAACGACCCCTGCCTCAAGGGCAGCTGTTTTATCGCCCTGGATGAGAGCGATGGAAACTGTAGCTTCACCGCCAACCCCGCCAAGCCCGGGTGCTGCAACTACCCCTTCGATTGCGACCTGCCCCCCTCCGGGTACGTGGCCGTCTGCTCCAAGGATCTCCAGGCTGGTTACAAGAAATGCGACTACATTGTCGACCCGGAATCGTGCTTGCCGCCACTGGAGAATCTGATCATTAACGAGTTTATGGCCAATCCTGCTGCGGCTGACGATTCCACGGGGGAGTGGATCGAGTTGTTCAATCCATCGCTGGAGCCGCTTTACCTCAACGGATACCGGCTGATGGATGCCGATGCCGACGATTTCATCATTTTCAGTGCCTCCCCCATCGTCGTAGCTCCGGGCAGCTACTTCCTGCTGGGTCGCTCCGACAATCCCGAGAACAGCGGCGGGATTGTGCCCGACCATATTTACTACAACTTCACGCTCTCCAACGGCACGGACGAGATCATTCTCATCAATCCGCAGGGAATTGAGATAGACCGGGTGGAGTACGGACCCCCGGATTTCGCCACGGTAGAAGGCAGCTCCTACGAATTGGTCAGCCCCTATATGAACAACAACGACGTGGTAAATTGGCGCATCGCCGACAAGAGTGCCTCCCCGGGCATGGACAAGGGGACCCCGGGCACCGCCAACACGGACGACTTCTTCTTCTACTTCACACCGGTGGTCTGCAACGACAACAACAGTTGCACCCTGGACACTTGCGGCGACTTTGGTGAAGCACGCTGCCGCCACGAACCCATTGCCGAATGCTGTCTCTACGAGACCGACTGCGACGATGGAAATCTCTGCTCAATCGATACCTGCAAGCCGGCCAACCTGGAGTGCGCACACACGCCTTTCCCAGGGTGCTGCAACGAGGCGGCCGACTGCCCTCCCTATAGCGCCTGCACATTCACCGAATGCAAGAACCACCAGTGCCGCTACCACGTCTCCCCCCAGAAGCCCGGGTGTTGCGTCGTCGACGTTGATTGCAAGGATACGAATCCCTGCACCATCGACTTCTGTTCCCAGGAGCCGGGCAATGCCTTCAAGACTTGCCACCACACCAGCCCCGGCGGCACGCAGTGCTGCATGATCGACCTGGAATGCGAGGATGGCACCAACGACACGTTGGATTACTGCCTTGACCACGAATGCGAACACCTGCCCAACCCTGAGTTCTGCGCTGGTCCGCCGCCGGCCTATTGTGTCGATGACGCCCCCTGCACCGCTGATTCTTGCAACCTGGCCACCAATCTCTGTCTCCATACGCCGATCCCCGGATGCTGCGAGGATGATGGCGAGTGTGACGACGGCGACCCTTGTACCACTGACTTCTGCCAGGCGGCGGTCCACACCTGCGCCCATTCCACCGTCGCCGGATGCTGTCACGCCGACCAGGACTGCCTCGGCTTCCTGACCGACCAGGATCTATGCAAGACTCCCATTTGCATCGACTCGAAATGTCGACTGCAACATCTACCAGACCAGAACTGTTGCCTCACAAACATGGATTGTGACGACGGCAATGCCTGCACCGACGACGTCTGCAATCCGGGCAACAACAGCTGTTCCAACCTCTCGAAGGGGAAGTCCTGTTGCCTCACTTTGGCCGACTGCGTGGCTGACGATGACCCCTGCACACAAGAGGCCTGCGTGGCTAATCAGTGCCTATCAAATCCCCTCGCCGGCTGTTGCAAGGGCGACTGGGAATGCCATGACAGCGACCCCTGCACCGTTGACACCTGCCTCGACTACGCCTGCCGGTTTCTTCCCGACCCCTCGTCCAATTGCTGCCTGACGAACGCCGATTGTCCTGCCCCGTGCTCCCCGTGCAAGGCTGCGACGTGCACACCCGGGCATTACTGCGTCACGTCACCCATTGAGAATTGCACGGTCCACCCGGACTATGCCGAGAGTTTTTCCTGCCCCGGAACCCTCAGCACCGCCGGTTGGTCGCAAACAACCAACGGGCTGGGGACCTTTCTACGAAGCTCCCTGGCAACGCCGCTGGGCAAGGACCCTGCGGCCCGTCTTGAGATTGACGCTGAGCTGCTGGGTGGCACCGCTTGCCTGGTGTCGCCCCTGGTTGCCCTGCTGCACCCGGAGCAGCCCCATGCTCTCACTTTTGAGCAACACCTTGCCTTGGACTCCGGCCTCTCGGTTAACTCCGGCACCTTCAGCGTACGGGCACACCCGCTGGGGGCCGGACAGGACGTCATCCTAGCAACGTTCTCGGGGGACCAGGTACAGTCCGAACGGCCGACCATGTTGGCGCTTCCGCCCAAGGTCAAAGAGGGCATCTTCCGCCTCCGTTTCTGCGCAGAAGTGAAGCAGGGGTCGCCGGCAAAGGCCTGGACCATCGATAGCATCAAGATTGGAACGGGCACGCCCCCCCGCATCCTGACACTGCCAGAAGACATCGCCATGCTCCCTGGGGAGAGCTTGACGCTGTGGTTTGACGCCGAGGATGACGATGGCGATTACCTGGCCTTCTTCATTGCCGGCCCGCTCAACGCCTCCGTCGGCTTCCCCGTTGGGTTTTCCCCGACGGGCCTCTCGGCGCCAGTAACTCTGGCTCCGCCCCAGAGCCAGACCCTGGGCACCAGAGAGGTTCGATTGACCGTCAGTGACGGGTTCTTTTCGGATCGGGTCTCGTTTGCGCAGACCGTTTACATCCCGCAATGTGGTGGGAGCGCAGACTGTGACGACGGCAATTACTGCACCGAGGACATCTGCAACCCCGTCACAGGCTGTACCCACGAGTCATTCCCGGGATGTTGCAACTCCCTGACTCCCTGCGACGACAACGACCTTTGCACAATTGACGAGTGCAAAGAGAGCGCCTGCATCTTCTCACCGGTGGATTGCGACGATCAGAATCTCTGCACTGACGACCAATGCCAGCCCGATAAGGGATGCCTCCATCCCTTCAACAACGTGGAGTGCGACGATGACAGCGTTTGCACCTGGCACGACATCTGTTACAAGGGCTCCTGCATCGGACTCCCTGTGGACTGCTCGGACACTTTGGCATGCACCCTCGACTCCTGCGACGCCCTCCTCGGTTGCGTCCACAAATCGACCTGCGCCGATTCCATTCTCTGCACCACCGACGTGTGCACGCTGAAAGGATGCAAGTCGGGTAAGGTTCCGGTGGGATCTCCCTACGCTGACGGCGTTCTTGGTGAAGAGTGGCCCGACTCAACCATTCAGGGGTCGGGTCAGTTTGCCCTTGGCGATGTGCGCCTCCTGCTGGACGAAGTCAACCTCTACATCGGCCTGACCATCTCGCCCCTGGGGGGACGAGCCGGAGTCCTTTACCTGGACACGGACTACGGCCAGACCACAGGCCCGGCCAATCTGGCCGAGATTATCGCCCAGGATTCGGGCATGGACCTCGCCCTGGCACCTTCAGTGGTCGTGGATTTCCCGGGCTTCGGCGTCGACCTCGTCATCGGCTTCTTGTGGGGGGACCTGCCGCAGGAAGGGCTGGTAGCGGCAAGTTGCTTCCAGGTCTCGGCCACGGGCGAAGCCGCCCCAGTACCATGCCTCATCGCGGTCATGGCGGAGGGCGTGGCGGAGATTGTCCTGCCGTGGTACCTGGTCTTTGATGAGCCGCCCTTCCAAGGTGAAGTGGCGGCGCTGGTTGCCGCTGCCGTCGATGCCAGCGGGGCCATCCACGAAACCGTGCCGCCGGCCCCGCTAGGCACCGTTACCGACCTGATGATCTTTGGCGTCCCGGACTCAATGTGCCTGGTCTCTTTCTGCGGCGACGGCATCGTTGACGCCCAGGAGATGTGCGACGATGGACCGAACAACAGCGACGTCGTCGCCGATGCTTGTCGCACAAATTGTGTCCCTGCTTACTGCGGCGACTCTGTCACCGATGCCGGTGAGGAGTGCGATGATGGGCCCCTGAACGGCAATGCTCCGGGGCTTTGCCGCACTACCTGCCTGCTGCCATTCTGCGGCGACAACATCGTTGATGAAGACGAAGGCTGTGACTGGGGCGAGGAGAACTCAGACTCCGCGCCGGATGCTTGCCGCACCGACTGCTCACCGGCAGGGTGTGGGGACGGCATCATTGACAGCCTGGAAGGTTGCGACGACGGGGAGGCCAACTCAGATATCGTTCCTGATGCCTGCCGCAATGACTGCCAGGCGGCGTGGTGTGGCGATGGGACCATTGACAGCGACGAAGCCTGCGACGACGGTCCATTCAACAGTAATGCCGAGCCCGATGCCTGCCGCGGAAACTGCCAGGAGCCCTGGTGTGGAGACGGTATTCAGGATGGTGGTGAAGAGTGCGACAAGGGTGAGTCCAACAGCGACGAATTGCCAAACGATTGCCGCACCAACTGCAAGTGGGCCTATTGCGGTGACGGCGTCATCGATGAGGGCGAAGAATGCGATGACGACAACGGCGAAGACTGGGATGGCTGCCAGGCCGATTGTACAATCTACATCACGGTGTGCGGTGACGCCGTCAAGACCCCCAACGAAGAATGTGACTGGGGCGAGGCAAACTCCGACACCGAGGCCGATGCCTGCCGGACTTCGTGCCTCTTCGCGTACTGTGGCGACGGAGTTATAGACGCCACCGAGAGTTGCGACGACGGCAACCAGGAAGGGGGTGACGATTGTGGGCTCGATTGCAAACCGTACGTCGCCTTCTGTGGCAACGGCTGGGTCGATGAGGGGGAGGAGTGCGACGATGGCATCGACAACAGCGGCAAGCTGCCTGACCACTGCCGGCTGGACTGTAAGAACCCCCACTGTGGCGACAACGTAGTTGATGCCAGCGAAGAGTGTGACAAGGGAGTGAAGAACAACGACACGCTGCCCAACGCCTGCCGCACGAGTTGCTTGCTGGCGTGGTGCGGTGACAACGTCAATGACCTCGGCGAAGAGTGTGACGACGGCCTCGGCAACCAGGATGCTCCGGACAAGTGCAAGACCAATTGCGTAGCTCCCAAATGCGGTGACGGCATAGTTGACGGGACTCTCGACGAGGAGTGCGACTGGGCCGAGCTCAACGCTGATGAC